>CAZBPK010000012.1:0-43997 GCA_964493765.1 uncultured Bacteroidia bacterium
ACTCACAACATATCAAGGATTATGAAGGTGTTTATGGTTCGGTGTTGTATGCGTTTTTTAATGATTTAGGCTTGAACTGTATCATTGAAGACCATACGAGCATCGGCAGAATAGATTTGAAGTTAAAAATAACGAATAAGATTTACATTTTTGAGTTCACGATGGTTCAGCATAAAGAAAAGCCGATAGAACAAATCAAGAAAAACCAGTATTACGAAAAGTATCTCAATGAAGTGAAAGCAATCTATTTAGTAGGAATGGTGTTAGACCCTGAAAATAAAAATTTAACCGCATTTGAATGGGAAAAAGTGTAAATTTGTAGTATGAAAAAGTATCAATACTTTTGAAGGAACTTGTTTCGTTTATGATGTAGAAGAATATAAATAAACATCAACCTTTGAAAAATCAAAGTATTATCTTAAATTTGTAAAACCAAATTCGCTATTAAAATGTTAATAAACCCATGAAAAAACTCGCTTTTTTATTTTTATGGATATTCCTTGCTTCAAGTTCTAAGGCTACTCACATCGTTGGAGCTGATTTGTATTATACCTGTCTAGGAAATCATTTGTATGAAATTACCCTCAAAATGTATAGAGACTGTAAAGCAGGCGAAGCTCCTTATGATAGACCCCTGTATTTATTTATTTTTCAAAATTCTAACCCACAAAATTATACTATACACGAGGTATTTCCTGATACTGTTCCTGTAGCTTTGCAATGGCAAGGCTGTATGGATACCCCTCCCAATTTATGCGTTTCAGAAGGCACTTATAAGTTAAGAGTTTACCTACCTCCTCGAATTAAAGGTTATGATATTGCATGGGCAAGATGTTGTAGAAATTATAATATTACCAATCTAGCCAACCCATTAGAACGGGGCATCACCTATTTGGCTACTATCCCAGGTGTAGAAATCCTTAATCAAAGTCTTTGCAATTCTATGCCCATATTCAAAAATAGACCTTCCGCTTTTATTTGCGTTAATCAAGATTATTATTTTGACCATAGCGCCATTGACCCCGATGGCGACTCTTTAGTTTATGAAATTTCTAATCCTTATGATGGAACCAATTTTAATGGTCAAGGAGTCTATAACCCTACGGTTTATCCAGGAACTACTCCCGTAGTCAATGCGAATAATCCTATAGGATATAAACCTTATAGAAATGTGCCTTTTGCTCCGGGATTTTCGTATTTAAACCCCTTCGGAAATAACCAAATTTCTATTGACCCACAAACAGGATTGTTAAGAATACGCCCCGGACAGCCCGGTATTTTTGTAATGGCTATTTCCGTCAAAGAATATAGAAACGGTATTTTGCTTAGTGAAAATAAACGAGATATTCAAATTCACGTGTTGAACTGTAAACAACCCGACCCTCCCCCTTTCATTAGCCATAATTTTGGAAATTTGCCTCACAATGATGATACACTTTTCGTAAATGCTAATCAAAATTTTTGCTATGACGTAATCGTAACAGACACAGGCGCGAGTCCTATCCTTGAAGCGTTTGCCGCTAATAATGTATTTGGTGGTTCTGGTTTTACGCCTCCTTATGCAACGTTAAGTATTTCAGGGAACAACCCTTTGATTGCTAAAGTTTGTTGGAAACCGAGCTGTTCTTATGCTAACCAAATCGTTCCGATAGTCGTTGGGGCAAAAGATAAAAGCGAATGTTTAAACCATAATCCTGTCTTTGATACCGTTTTCGTAAAAATTACTGCCCCTACCCTGCCTCCGCCTGCCGTAACCTTCGATTTGAATGGCAACACGTATTCTAATGATACCCTTTTCGCCTGGTTAGATGAAAATTTATGTTTCCGTTTTCATATTATTAACCCTCCTAATACAGGAAATGCTAACCTCTTCTATGAATATGAATTTTCTAATTACGGTGATAATCCGCCTACTGTTTCTAATATTATAAGAACACAAGATACTTTAAGCGGGACAATGTGTTGGACACCCGATTGTAATGTCATTGAAGATACCGTAATCGTTACGGTTATTGGAAAAAATCAAGACTTATGTCCGCCTAATAATCAGTCCCAAAATCAAATTTATATTGTTGTAAAACAACCTTTTAATCCTCCCCCCGTATTGAATCATGATTATACAGGCTTAATTTTAATCGGTGACACCATTCAAACAGAGTTAGACTCTACAATTTGCTTTACATTTACTTTAAGAGATACGCTTCCTGCTTCCCGATTAAGTGTGCAAGTAAAAGCAGAACTATTGAATAACCAAGTCTTAAATATTCCCAGCCTGCAAATCCTAGAAAATAAAGATACCCTCCTCGTAGGAAAAGTATGTTGGAAGCCGGGCTGTGAAGCAGTAGACCAAAAAGTCCGTATTATTGTTACAGGAATAGATTCTTCCTTGTGCTTAGAAGATTATCGCTTACAAGATACAACTTATCTTTATGTAAAAGGTCCTAATCATCTACCCCCAGTAATTACTTATGATTTCCCTAATCAAGTTTTTGATAAAGATACTTTAATACTCAACGTAAAGCGAAATGGCTGTTTTGAAGTAACTTTAACTGACGTTCAACCCGATGCAACAGGGACTCTAAAAATTCAAACTCAAAATTCGTTAGGACTTAACTTACAAATCATAAGTAATCAAAACGGTGTGTTAAAAGCAAGAGCTTGTTTTACCCCTAACTGTGAAAATTTGAATGGTATTTATAAAGTTGTATTAATAGGAAGTAAAGAATTTCCTTGTGCCCCAACACTTTACGATTTGGATAGTTTATTTATCAAAGTCATTGAACCCGAAAATAATCCTCCGATTATACGGCATATTTTTCAAACCCCAGAAGTTGCTCCAAATACAATTTCCGTAGAACCGGGACAAAAAATTTGTTATACCATTGAAATCATAGACCCTGATAGCTTTGCTACTTTGGATGTTCAAGGGCTTACCTCTATATTTGAACCCAATTACGGTTTCGGTGGAAATGCTATTTTCGTGGATACGATAATTACCCCTAACCAACTAAAAGTCAATATTTGTATGACGCCTAATTGTTATTCTCGTAGAATTTATGAAACGCTCATTGTTTGTGGCTATGACACTACTACCTGTTCAGAACAATATGTAGTTTGTGATACCATTACGCTACAAATCCGAGACTGTTTATTAAGCTTTCCTAATGTATTTACGCCTAATGGTGATGGAATAAACGATTATTTTCAACCTTTTGCATTGGAAGGAATTTTAAAATATGAAATGAAAATTTATGACCGTTGGGGGCAACTACAATACGAAACCAAAGATTCTGGAAAATGGAATGGTAATAGACCCAATGGAAAACCTTGCGTAGAAGGAGTATATTTCTTCGTATTAGATTTTACTTTGCATCATGGAACAGGAAAACCTATTCAAGGAAGATTTTATAATCACTTTACCTTGTTAAGATAAACTCAAACCATTCTATATCGCTAACATTTACAATTTTCTTGTAATTTTGCCCTCAACAAATTTCTATTAAATGTTACTAAAAACGCAATTACAAAATTGGGTAACCGAAATTGTTCATATAGCTTATAACAAATCTATTGAACCTCATACTATTACCATTGAATATACTAACCCAGATCATCACGGAGATTTTACGGTTATTTTATTTCCACTTTTAAAACTCAAAATCGGAAATCCACAAGAAATTGGCAGTACTATCGGAAATTTTCTAGTGGAACAAAAAGAAATTTTTGAAAGCTATGAAATCATCAAAGGGTTTTTGAACCTCTCTTTAAAACCGGATTACTGGCAGAATTTTCTTCAAAAGATCTCACCTGATACCATAAAAGCTCCTGAAAAACAAACCATTATGATAGAATATTCCTCTCCTAACACCAATAAGCCATTGCATTTAGGGCATTTAAGAAATATTTTTCTTGGGGATTCTATCAGTCGTATTTATGATTTTTTAGGACATCAAGTAATTAAAGCCTGTTTAGTGAACGACAGAGGTATCCATATTTGTAAATCCATGTTAGCATGGAAACTTTTTGGTAACAGTGAAAATCCTCAAAATGCAGGAATAAAAGGTGACCATTTAGTAGGTAAATATTATGTGGAATTTGAGAAACATTTTCAAAAAGAGTATCAAGAATGGCAACAATCCCCTATTGCTCATGAAATTTTACAACAAGCAATCAGCAAAAATTCTGCATTAGAAAGAACAGCCTTTTTCAAAGAATATAAAGACCAATATTTTAATCTGTACAGTGAATTAGGGAAACAAGCACGTGAGTTACTCCAAAAATGGGAACAAAATGACCAGGAAACCATTCAACTCTGGAAAATGATGAACCAATGGGTTTATGAGGGTTTTGAACAGACTTATAACCGTCTTCATATTCAATTTGATAAATTTTACTATGAATCCCAAACCTATTTGCTGGGTAAAGAATGGGTTTTAAAAGGACTTGAAAAAGGTGTATTTTATCAAAAACCAGATGGTTCTATTTGGATAGATTTAACGTTAGAAGGGTTAGACCATAAATTAGTGTTGCGTTCTGATGGAACATCGGTTTATATTACCCAAGATATTGGTACTGCCTATCTTAAAGCACAAGAGTACAACATGCATCGTTCTGTTTATGTGATTGGTAATGAACAAGATTACCACATGAAAGTACTAATTTCTATTTGTAAAAAATTAGGTATTCCACATGCAGACGGTATGTATCATTTATCCTATGGAATGGTAGAATTGCCCACAGGAAAAATGAAGTCTCGTGAAGGTACAGTTGTTGATGCCGATGAATTGATACAAGAAATGTATGATATTGCCAAAGAAACCTCCGAAGAACTCGGAAAAACTGAAGGTTTACCTGCCGATGAACTGCATAATCTTTACCAAACCCTTGGACTCGGTGCCTTAAAATATTTTTTACTCAAAATTGAACCCACCAAAAAAATCCTCTTTGACCCCAAAGAATCAATCAACTTTACAGGAAATACAGCTCCTTTTATTCAATATACTTACGCAAGGATCCAAAGCTTACTTTCTAAAGCAGATTCCATGAATATTCAATGGAAAAATTTTGCGGATATTACTTCCTTACATCCCACGGAAAAAGCTTTGTGTGTGCATCTTTCTAAATGGGAAAACACCGTTTTTCTTTCTGCTGAACAATACAACCCTTCATTAATTGCTAATTACGCATTAGAATTGGCTCAATTTTATGGTACATTTTACCAAAATCATAAAATCTTAGCTGACGATAATTCCCAAAAAGAATTTCAGTTATTTTTAAGTTACCAAGTAGCCAGAACGTTAAAAACGGCTTTAAATTTATTAGGAATTTCAGTGATTAACAGAATGTAAATATGCTTTCATTTTGGGAAAAAACAGCTTTATTGCATAAAGATTTTATCATCATAGGCGGTGGTATAACAGGTATGCTTACAGCCATAGAACTTGCTAAAAAGTTTCCACGAAAAAAAATTACCATCTTAGAGCGAGGGATTTTGCCAATTGGTGCTACTACTCGTAACGCAGGTTTTGCTTGCTTTGGAAGCCTTTCAGAACTGTATTACGATTTTCAAAAAGAAGGTGAAACCAAAGTCTTAGATTTAGTAGAACAGCGTTTTAAAGGTTTACAAAAACTTATTCAAATTACGGGCAAGAAAAGTATTCAATACGAAGCATTTGGAGGCTATGACGTTATCAATGAAAAACATGAAGTAGCATTTGAGCATTTAGAAGAAGTGAATGATAGACTTTATGGTTTATTCAAAACTCGTGTTTTTCAAGATGTAACCTCTAAAATCAAAAAGTTGGGTTTTAATACTCAAATTGTTAAACATTTGGTTTACAATCCGTTGGAAGCACAAATACATTCAGGTTTTTTGATACAACGGCTTAAAGAAATTGCATATTCAAAAAATGTTGAAATCATCACAGGTGCCAATGTTACTCGTATAGAAAATCATCAAGAAACGGAACAAATCATAGTTGAAAATGAGCCTTGGCGTAATCCTTTGGTATTTAACGCAAAACAAGTTATAATCTGTAATAACGCATTTGCAAGCAATTTACTTCCAGAGTTAAAAGTAGAACCGGGAAGAGGGCAAGTTATTGTAACAGAACCCATCAAAAATTTACCATTCAAAGGTACTTTTCATTATGATGAAGGGTTCATTTACTTTCGAAATATTCAAAATCGTATTTTACTGGGAGGAGGAAGAAACCTATTTTACCAAAAAGAAAAAACGCAAGATGTTCAAACTACTTCTGAAGTAATAGATTATTTGAAAAACTTTTTAAAAGAAATCATTTTGAATGGAAATACGGTTCAAATATCCGATAGTTGGTCAGGGATTATGGGTTTTGGAGAAACCAAATTACCAATACTAAAAAGCCTCAGACCTTCATTACATTTAGCAGTAAAATTTAGTGGTATGGGAGTAGCATTAGCCTCAACCGCAGCAGAGAGAGTAGTAAATTTAGTGGAGTAGAATTTTTTTATTGATTATCGGGAAGATATTTTTCTAAATTTTTCATAAATAGCCAATTAAAAAGCCTTATTTTTGTAGCTATGAAAAAGTTCATGAAAACAAAAAATATCCATTCAGAATTTGAAGAATTATTTCAAGAAATTGATAATTCCCAAAATCATTTTTTTATCACCGGAAATGCTGGGACAGGAAAGTCTAGTTTGCTAAGATATATCAAATCAAAATCCCAAAAAAATATTGCTGTTGTAGCACCAACAGGTTTAGCCGCATTAAATGTCAATGGAACAACGATTCATAGGTTTTTTCATTTTGGAATGAACACAAAAAAAGAAAACTTACAACCTAGCCGTATTCCCATGCAGAGAAAACTTCTTAATACAGTGCAAACCTTAATTATTGATGAGGTTTCAATGCTGCGTTCTGATTTATTAGATTGTATAGATTATGCTTTTAGAATCAATCGTAGAAAAAATATTCCTTTTGGAGGGGTTCAAATGATTTTTATTGGCGATTTGTTCCAATTACCACCGGTTATCACGAATCAAGAAAAAAATGAATTTTATGCAAATTACAAAAGCGAGTACTTTTTTGATGCTAAAGTTTTTCAAGAAATTCGTTTACATTTTATAGAACTTAAAACCATTTATAGACAAACTTCCAGAACTTTTATTTCTTTACTCAATAAAATTCGTAACTCTGAATTAGAATATGAAGACTTTGAAGTGTTAAATTCACGTTTTCAGTCTCAATTTCATTATGATCCTAAGGATTATTTCCTTACTTTAACCACAACTAATCAAATTTCTGAACAATTAAACTCAACTCTATTAAAAGATTTGCCTTATGAAGAGTTTACTTTTTTAGGAAGAATCTCAGGAAAGTTTGATGCTCAGTACTTACCCTGTGATTTATCAATTACACTGAAAAAAAATGCACAAATTATTTTTACTAAAAATGACCCCGAAGGAAAATTTGTAAACGGAACGATTGGTAAAATTTATGATGTGGATTCTCAAAGAATTTTAGTTCTTTTAGAAGATGATAGAATTATTGAAGTAGAACCTATGAAATGGGAACAATATGAATGGGTTGTAGATGAAGAAACTGGGGAACTTAAAGAAAAAGTTACAGGAACTTATGAACAAATACCTTTAAGATTAGCTTGGGCAATTACCATTCATAAATCTCAAGGATTAACTTTTGATAAAGTGATTATAGATACAGGTCGTGGAGCTTTTGCTCATGGGCAACTTTATGTCGCTTTGAGCAGATGTAAAACTTTAGAAGGAATACAACTCTTAAAACCGATTACTAATCGTGATGTTATTGTAGATAACCGTATTCAAGACTTTTTATTTCAAATGAAAAGAAGTTGAAAAAATGCAATACTTGCAAAAAAAATAAACGTTTTATTCAATTAATTTCTATATTTGCCATGTTTCATTATAAGTATGGAAGAAAAAGATGACCCGTATAGTTACTTTTTAAGATATTTCATAAATCCCAAAAGGAGGTTTTATGTTCTATAAACTTCTTAAACTCATTGCAAAAATTGGATTAAAAGTTTTTTTTAAGAAAATACAATTCACTTCTCTCTCTAAGATTCCCAAAAACTCACCGTTAATTGTGGTTTCTAATCATCCTAATACTTTTATGGATGCTATGTTGATTGCTTCGTTAATTGATAGAGAATTTTACTTTTTAACAAATGCCTCGGTTTTTACAAACTCTTGGGTCAAATGGTTTTTAAAACAGCTTCACGCTATCCCTGTTTATAGGAAGCAAGATGTAAAAGAAGGTAATCCCAATAACACAATAACTTTTGAAGCATGCATTAAGCATTTAGAAAAAAATGGTGCAATAATTATTTTTCCTGAGGGTGTAAGTGAAGGAAAAAGACAACTTCAAAAATTCAAAACAGGCACCGCGAGAATCGCTCTACAAGCAGAAGAAAATTCAAATTTCCAATTGAATCTTATAATTTTACCTGTAGGAATTAATTATTCTGAACCAGAAAACTTTAGAAGCGATGCTTTAATCATTGTTGGAAAGCCCATTTATGTAAAAGATTTTCAAGAAAGTTATGAATACAATCCGCAAGATGCTGTAAACAGATTAACCGATACAATCTATTTATCTGTACAACAATTAGTGATTGACACTCAATCGGATTTTGAAGATGAATTAATTCAAAACATTCAAACACTGTTTGTTAACCAATTTGATTTAAGCCATAATTCTATTTATGGAATTTTTACCATTGAAAAAGAAATTCAAAGTGCTATTCACTATTTTTCTGAACAAAAACCTTATGATTTTTTTGATTTAACAAAAGAAATTAAATCCTACTTTTATACATTACAAAAATTCCAATTAGAAGATAAAACTTTAGCGAATGCAAAAACACTCAAAAAAATTTATAGAAACTCCTTATTACAATTTTTGATTTTAGTTATACTTTCACCGATTTTTGCTTTAGGCTGGTTTACCAATTGGGTTCCCTATACTTTACCAAAATTGGTTGCAACCAAAATTACTCCTTATAAGGAATATCATGCTGGCATAAAGCTCATTACTGGCTTAATTGTATTTCCAATTTGGTACTTTTTGTCCTACTTATGGTTAGTATTTTTTTTACATCAAAAAATTCAATCATTATTGATTTTTATACTATTTCCATTATTAGGTTTTTTTGCTCTAAATTTTGCAATTTATTGGGCTGATGTTCAAAAAAGATTAAAATTGGTTTATGAATTTCAAAAAAATAAACGAAAAATAGCAGAGTTAACAATCCAAAGAAAAAAGATTATTAGCAAATTACTCATGTTTCAAGATGAGTATCAAAATTCTAAGGAAAAGATAAATGAAAATTCATAAAAAACATAGATTCCAAAATTGGGCTCAAAATATTCATCTGGAAATTCCGTATTTATATCAGCCAGAAAATTTTGAGGAAGCAATAGAAATTATTCATAATCACAAAAAAGTTAGGCTTGTAGGTTCTGGTCATTCATGGAATAATTTATGGAATGAAACCGAAGCATTAATAGACTTTAGCCATTTAACTTTTGAACCCGTTATTCATCCTGAAATATTAGAAGTAGAAATTCCAGCAGGAATGAAATTATGGCAAATCAACGAATTTTTAGATTCAAAAAACTTAGCATTACAAAATTTAGGTTCTATAGACCAACAATCCATAGCTGGTGCAATTTCAACGGGTACTCATGGAACGGGTTTAAAATTTTCTTGTTTAGCATCTCAATGCACTGAATTTACTTTTCTAGATGGTAAAGGAAATATTCATAACATTTATCGTGAAAACCCTCATTTTTATGGTTTATTAGTTTCTTTTGGAACACTCGGAATGATACTCAAATTAAAAATTCAAGTTGTTCCATCTTACCAAATCCAAGAAAATACATTTACCTGTAAATGGGAAAATGCCATTGAAAATTTTGAAACTTGGATTTCAGAATACGACCACTTCAAATTATGGTGGTTGCCTCCAGCTTCTGAGTTAGTGGTTTATGCAATGAAAAGAACTCAAAATCCTATACAAGAATCTAACATTCAGAATTTTTGGAGGGAAAAAGTATTATCTGTTTGGTTTTATAGGCTATTCGTAAAAATAGGAAATGTGTACCCTAAATTAAGACCCAGAATCAATCAATTTTTGACCTCTCAAATGAGTAAACCCTATCAAAGAACCAATAAAAGCTATAAGATTTTCAAAGTACCAGAACCTCCAAAGCATCGCGAAACAGAATGGGCTTTTCCGCTATGGAACTATAAAAAAATATTGACAAACTATTTTCAAAGGTATTCTAATACCCATTTTACTTTTAATTTTATTCAGGAAATAAGAATTTCAAAATCAGATAATTTTTGGTTAAGCCCCAGTTATGAAAGAGATAGTTTATGGTTAGGAATTTATAACCACTGGGATTCACAGTGGTATGAATTATTGAATGATTTTCAATCTTTTGCATTAGAATATCAAGGAAGACCTCATTGGGGAAAAGAATTTGACACATCAAATTTTGACATCAACCAAGCCTATCCTAAACTTAACAATTATTATGATTTAAAAAAAATTTATGATCCAGAAAAAAAATTTCACAACTTGCCAAAAAGTTAGGTGATAACAAATTCATCTTGATAAATAATTAAATAAAAAAAGCCAATTTCAAAAAGAGATTGGCTTTAAGTTTATATTTTTAAATAATTATTCTGCAGAATTTTCTTCAGAACTAGTTTCAGTGTTATTTACAACCTCATTCGTTGATTTAGAATCAGATTTTTTTCTTCTTCTACGAGATACTTTTTTATCTTTAGAAGCAGAATCTTTTTGATAATATTCATTAAAATCAACCAATTCAATCAAAGCCATTTCAGTAGAATCGCTTTTACGAGGTCCTAGTTTTAATATACGAGTATAACCACCGGGTCTTTCCATAATAGCAGGCGCTACAACACCAAAAAGTTCTTTCACTGCGTATTTATTTTTTAAATAACTAAAAACGATACGTCTTGAATGCGTAACATCATTTTTAGATTTAGTAATTAATGGTTCAACATATCTTCTAAGAACTTTAGCTTTCGCAAGCGTAGTGATAATTCTTTTATGTTGAATCAAGGAACAAGCCATGTTAGAAAGCATAGCTTTAACATGGGTACTGGTTTTACCAAGATGTTTAACTTTATTTCTATGTCTCATTATTCTTCGTCAAGTTTATATTTGAGTATATCCATTCCAAAACTTAAACCTTTGCTAGCAACTAGTTCTTCTAATTCAGCTAAAGATTTTTTTCCAAAATTTCTAAATTTTAACATATCACCAATTTGATAGCTAACCAACTCTCCTAAGATTTTAATATCAGCGGCTTTCAAACAGTTATATGCACGAACAGAAAGATCTAATTCATTTAAAGGAGTTTTTAATAACTTCCTCATTGCTAAATAATTTTCATCTACTTCTTTTCTAGGAGCCTGAGTTTCCGTTTTTAATTGGAAAGTAGAGTCAGAGAAAAGCATAAAATGTTTAATTAAAATATTAGCAGCTTCTTTTAAAGCATTTTCGGGATCTATCGTACCATCAGTTTCCACATCAATAATAAGTTGTTCGTAATCGGTACGTTGTTCAACCCTAGTATTTTGAACCACATACTTCACATTTTTTATGGGTGTGAAAATGGAATCAATAGCAATTTCACCAAAAACAGAATCTTTATGTTTATTTTCTTCAGCAGGTACATAACCTCTACCTTTACCGATGGTAAGTTCAATATCAAATAGAATATCACCAGAAAAATGACATATTACATGATCTGGATTAGTGATTTCAAAAGCATTAGTAGCTTTAGCAATATCAGCAGCAGTAAATATAGGTTGATTTTTTAATGAAACAAAAATTTTGTATTCACTATCCACCAATTTTTTAAATCTTACACCTTTAAGATTTAAAATAATATTTACTACATCTTCAATCACACCATCTACAGAACTGAATTCATGATCTACTCCTGGAATTCTAATAGAGGTGATAGCATAACCTTCTAAAGAAGAAAGTAAAACACGTCTTAATGAATTACCAATAGTAACACCATAACCGGGTTCTAAAGGTTTAAACAAAAAACGACCAAAAAAATCACCATTTTTTTCCATGGTAACTTTTTCTGGAATTTGAAAATGTAATAGTGCCATTTTCTTAATAATTACTTAGAGTACAACTCAACGATTAATTGTTCTTTAATATTTTCTGGGATATCTTCTCTTTCAGGATAGTGTAAAAACTTCCCGGTTAAACTTGCTTTATTTACTTCTAACCAATTGTATCTAGAATTTCTAGACTGAACCGAATTAGTTACAGCTTCAAGGGATTTACTTCTTTCTCTTACCTCAACAACATCACCTGGTTTTAATTGATAAGAAGGAATATTAACAGGATTACCATTAACAAGAATATGTTTGTGAAGAACTAACTGTCTTGCACCTCTTCTTGTTGGAGAGAAACCCATTCTATAAACAGTATTATCTAATCTTGCTTCTAATAATTGAAGAAGGACAGTACCTGTAACACCCTGAATTTTAGTAGCTTTAACGAAAAGATTACTAAATTGTCTTTCTAAAATTCCGTAAATGGCTTTAGCTTTTTGCTTTTCCATTAACTGAATTGCATAGTTTGATAACTTAGCACGTTTATTTTTACCATGTTGCCCTGGGCCATAGTTTTTACGCTCAACAGCTTTGCTATGCCCAAAGATTGGATCTTTAAATTTTCTTGCAATTTTTTGCTTAGGACCTCTATATCTTGCCATAAATTGAATACTTAAAATTAAACTCTTCTACGTTTTGGTGGTCTGCAACCATTATGAGGTAGCGGAGTAATATCTTGAATTAATGTTATATCAATACCACAAGCATTAATAGCTCTTATAGCGGATTCTCTACCTGAGCCAGTTCCTTTTACAAAAACCTCAACTTTTCTGAGTCCTAAATCATAAGCTTCTTTAGCACACTGAGTGGCAGCAACTTGAGCTGCATAAGGTGTGTTCTTTTTTGAACCTCTAAATCCTGCTTTCCCAGCAGAAGACCAACTAATTACATTTCCTGCACCATCTGTTAAAGTAATAATAATATTATTGAATGAAGCAGAAATATGAGCTTGACCATTAGGTTCAACTTTAATTTTTTTCTTAACTTTTACTGTTTTTGCCATAATCTAATTATTTTTTAGCAGCTGCCTTTTTCTTATTAGCAACAGTTTTTCTTTTTCCTTTTCTTGTTCTTGCATTAGTACGAGTTCTTTGACCACGAACTGGTAAACCTTTTCTGTGTCTTAAACCACGAAAACATACAATATCCATTAATCTTTTGATGTTTAATTGGATTTCCCCTCTTAAAGCACCTTCTACTTTGTAATTATCAGCAATTATTGCACGAATTGCTGTAGCCTCATCATCTGTCCATTCACCGACCTTTTTATTTTTATCTACTCCTGCTTCTGCTAAAATTTTATTAGCAGTTGGGCGGCCGATACCATAGATATAGGTTAAACCTATTTCACCTCTTTTATTTTTTGGTAAATCTATTCCCGCTATACGTGCCATATTCTTCTATCCTTGACGCTGTTTATATTTTGGATTTTTTTTATTAATTATGTAAATACGACCTTTTCGTTTTACAACTTTGCATTCTGCACTACGTTTTTTTACACTAGCTCTTACTTTCATCACTCTTCAATTTTAATTAAATTATTTATAACGATAGGTTATTCTTCCTTTTGTTAAATCGTATGGAGACATTTCAAGACTTACTTTATCTCCTGGTAAAATTTTTATATAATTCATTCGCATTTTTCCTGAAATATAAGCAATGATTTCATGCCCATTTTCCAATTCTACTCGAAACATAGCATTCGGCAATGCCTCTAATATCGTACCATCCACCTTAAACGACTGTTGTTTTGCCATTTTTTATAAACTCAAATGTTGTTAATTTTTCTGCTTTTCCTTTTCTAACTACAACGGTATGCTCAAAATGAGCTGAAGGTAATTTATCGGCAGTTCTTAAAGACCACCCGTCATTATCCAATACCAGTTTTTTAGTTCCCATATTAATCATAGGTTCTATAGCAATGACAAGCCCTTCTATTAACAACATGCCTTTGCCACGAGTTCCATAATTAGGAACTTCAGGAGCCTCATGAAGGGATGTACCCACTCCATGTCCAACCAGTTCTCTAACTACTCCATATCCATGTTTTTCAGCATGTGTTTGAACTACATAACCTATATCCCCTACTCTATTACCATGTATAGCCTTTTGAATACCTAATTCTAAACATTCAAAAGTAACATCTAATAATTTTTGTATTTCTGGTTCAACATCACCTACGGTAAAACTATAAGCCGAATCCCCAAAAAAACCATTTAATTTTACACCACAATCAACAGAAACAACATCACCATCCTTCAAAAATACATCTTTTTTCGGCATCCCATGCACAACATATTCATTCACTGATACACATAGAGTATATGGATAAGCAGTTTTGCTGGAATGTGGTTTATAATTTAAGAAAGCTGGTTCAGCATGATGATCTTTTATATATTCATAAGCAATCTGATCCAAACGCAAAGTAGAAATACCAGGCTGAATATGATAACTCAATTCTCCCAATACTTTTGAAACTAATTGATTACTTAATCTCATTAGTTCAATTTCTTCTTCCGTTTTTATAATTGCTCTTCCTTTACTCATGCAGTAACTTTTGATTTTAAATTTGATGCAACGAATTTAGTGGATTGAGTTTCTTTTTTAGATATAATTCCCTCTTTATTATTGGATAATAAATAACTATCTATTTGATTGATTGTTTCCAGTACAACAGAAATCATAATTAACAAACTCGTACCACCAAAAAACTGTGCAAATTGCGAAGAAACTCCCAAATTTACAACTATTGTAGGTAAAATTGCAACAAATGCTAAAAATAAAGCACCAGGCAACGTAATTCTAGATAAAATTGCATCAATAAAATTAGCTGTTTCCTTGCCTTGTTTAATACCAGGAATAAACCCATTATTAGTCTTTAAATTTTCAGCAATTTTATTGGAATCAATCACAATTGTGTTGTAAAAATAAGTAAACACAATAATCAAGAAAATGAAAATCAAGTTATAAATAAAACTATTGGGATTATTTAAACTGCTACCAGTAGCTATCCAAAAATCACTATCTTGAAAGAAAAGTGAAACTTGTGCAGGAATAAACATAATAGCTTGAGCAAAAATGATTGGCATAACACCCGCAGAATTTACTTTTAATGGAATATTGCTTTTAATAGTATTCATCATACCTCCAGCAACTTTTCCGCCACCAACCATTCTTTTTGCATAGTTAATAGGAATATTTCTAGTACCTTGAGTTAATAAAATTACACCCATTGTAACAATTCCTAATGCTATCATTTCTGCATAAAACAACATTATAGGACTTGATTTTACTTCATTTAACATAGCTATAGGAAGTTCAGAAATAATACCTACAGCAATAATTAAACTCACACCATTTCCTATTCCATTATCTGTTATTCTTTCACCTAACCAAACAAGAAACATAGTTCCTGCAACCATACAAAAAACAGTTGTTACAATAAAAGTAAAACCACTTGCATAAATTGCAGATGGATACTGAGTTTGTAAATTAATTGCAGCAGCTACAGACTGAAACAAAGTAATAGCAATTGTTGCATAACGAGTATATTGATTAATTTTACGCTGACCATTTTCTTGTTCCTGTAATTTTCTTAAACTAGGGATTGCAGTAGCCATTAACTGCATAATAATAGATGCAGAAATATAGGGCATAATACCAAGAGAAAAAATAGAACCTCTAGCAAAAGCACCTCCTACAAATGTGTTAAGTAAGCCTAAAATGCCTTCACCTTGAGACATATTAAATAATGCCATCAAGGTGGAGGAATCAACTCCAGGTAAAATAACAAAAGAACCAAATCTAAACACTGCTAATAAAATTAGAGTGTAAATGATTCTTTGTTTTAAATCTGGAATACTTTTAATATCATTAAAAATACTAACAATTCTCATTGCTTAATTCAATTACTTTTCCTTGGCTGTTTTCAATAGCAGTTTTAGCGGATTGGCTAAATTTATTAGCTGATACTGAAATTTTATGTTTTAACTCACCATTACCTAAAATTTTAATAGGTTTATTAAGATTACCAACTAATCCATTAGACTTTAAAACTTGAGGTGTAATTTCTGTAATACCTTTTTCAGCAAGAACATTTAATTGTTCAATATTGATAATTTGATATTCAGTTTTATGGATATTATTAAAACCATATTTTGGTAGTCTTCTGGAAATTGGCATCTGACCACCTTCAAAATAAGCTTTAAATTTATAACCAGAACGAGACTGACCACCTTTATGACCTTTTGTAGAGGTTCCACCTTTTCCAGAACCTTGACCACGACCAATTCTTTTGGATTTTTTTACTGAACCATCAGCTGGTCTTAAATTACTTAAACTTAAAGTTTTCATTATTCTTTTACCTCCTCTACTAAAATTAAATGGCTTACTTTTTTTATCATTCCTAAAATTGGAGCATTAAGTTGAAAAACTTTCTCTTGATTTACTTTTCTTAAACCTAATGATTCCATTACTTTTCTCTGAGTATCAGGAATTTTAATTGTACTTTTAATTTGTTTGACTTTAACCTTCATACCATTAACCTTTAAAAACTTTTGAAACCTTAACATTTCTTAATCTTGCAACATGAGAAGGATCTTTAAGCAAAGCTAAAGCTTTAACAGTTGCTTTTACTACGTTATGAGGGTTAGAGGAACCAAAGGATTTACCAAGAACGTCCTTAACACCAGCACTTTCCAAAACAGCACGCATTGCACCACCTGCAAGAACACCCGTACCTGGTGCTGCCGGTTTTAGTATAATTTTGGCTGCTTTATATTTTACAACAATATCATGTGGTATAGTACCATTATGAATATTTACTTTAACGAGGTTCTTTTTTGCGTCTTCAACCCCTTTAGCGATAGCATTTGTAACTTCTAATGCTTTTCCTAAGCCATAACCAACAACTCCATTGTTATTTCCTACAACTACTACTGCACTGAAGCTAAATCTTCTACCACCTTTTACTACTTTAGTTACACGTTGAACGCCTACTAATTTATCTTGTAACTCAGCATCCGCTGAACGAACTCTTTTTGATTGAAAATTTAATGCCATAAATTAAAATTTTAAACCTCCTTCTCTAGCCCCGTCTGCTAACGCTTTTATACGGCCATGATAAGAGAAACCATTTCTGTCAAATACAACTTCAGTAACTCCAGCTTGTAAAGCTTTTTCAGCAAGCATTTTACCTACTAATCTGCTTAACTCAGTTTTTGTTAATTTTTCGTTGAACAAGGATTTATTTCTTGAAGAACAACCCACTAAGGTTTTTCCTTGAACATCATCTATAATTTGTGCGTAGATTGAAGTATTGCTTCTAAATACTGATAATCTTGGTTTTTGGGTTGTACCAAAAATTCTTTTCTTAAGACCTCTTTTTATTCTTAATCTACGTGCAACTCTCGGATCTTTAATTTTTTTCATTATTTTTTACCTTTACCTGCAGACTTACCCGCTTTTCTTACGATATGTTCACCAATAATTCTTATACCTTTTCCTTTGTAAGGCTCTGGACCTCTGATACCTTTTATTTTCGCTGCAACTTGACCTAAAAGCTGTTTATCAATACATGTTAAAGTTATAGATGGGTTAGATCCTTTTACAGTTTCAGTCTTAACTTGGATTTCTTTGGGTACAATAAAAAATACACCATGAGAATAACCAATTGAAATTTCTAATACTTGACCTTTAGAATCCACTTTGTAACCTACCCCAACAAGCTCTAATCTCTTTGAATATCCTTCGGTTACACCAACAATCATATTATTAACTAATGCACGATAAAGCCCATGCAACGCTCTATCTCTTTTATTATCACTAGAACGATCAAATGTTATTGTACCATTATCCATGGTAATTTTAATAGAAGGGTTATAATCCTGAACCAATTGGCCTTTAGGACCCTTCACTTTGATTTGTGTTGGAGTTATATCAACTGTTACTCCACTGGGTATAGTTATGGGTTTCTTTCCTACTCTTGACATAACATTAATTAATAAACATAACAAATTATTTCACCACCAACATTTAACTCTCGTGCTTTTTTATCTGTCATAACTCCTTTGGGAGTAGATAAAATTGCAACGCCTAAGCCATTCATAACGTATGGTATTGTATCCACACCTGTGTATTTTCTTAAACCTGGTTTACTAACTCTAACTATCTCAGTTATAGCAGGTTCTTTAGTTTGTGAATCATAACGTAACGCAATTTTAATCGTTCTCTTAGGACCATCCTCAAACACTTTAAAATTTGCAATATAACCTTGATCCTTCAAAACATCTAATATAGATACTTTAAATTTCGAAAAAGGTGCTTCTACAAATCTATGTTTCACTCTACTTGCATTTCTAATCCTAGTTAGAAGATCGGATATTGTATCTGTGTACATTTTTAAATATGATTTTAAATTTTTACCAACTTGCTTTTTTTACACCTGGAATTTTACCTTCTAATGCTAATTCTCTGAACTTAATTCTACATAATCCAAATTTACGAATGTAACCTCTAGGTCTTCCAGTTAGTTTACATCTATTTCTTAAACGAACAGGAGAAGAATCTCTTGGAAGTTTTTGTAATAAAATCCAATCTCCTGCTTCTTTAAGTTTTTTTCTTTTTTCAGCGTATTTTGCAACTAATTTTTCTCTTTTTAGTTGCCTTACTATTACTGATTTTTTTGACATCTTCTTAAATTATTTTGTTTTAAATGGCATTCCAAATTCTTTCAATAACTCTATTGCGTCTTTATCCTCTTTTGATGTAGTTACAAATGTAATATCTAATCCTGAGATTTTATTGATTTTATCCACATCTATTTCTGGAAATATAATTTGTTCTTTAATACCCATTGTAAAATTTCCTCTACCATCAAAACCTTTTAAAGGAATACCTCTAAAATCTCTTGTTCTTGGAATAGAAACTGTAATTAAACGCTCAAGAAATTCATACATTTTATCTCCTCTTAAGGTTACTTTACAACCAATAGGATATCCTTTTCTTAATTTAAAGTTAGAAACGTCTTTTTTAGCTTTTGTAACAACAGCCTTTTGCCCAGCGATAACTGTAAACTCTTGAACAGATGTTTCAATTAACTTTTTATCGTTAATTGCTTCGCCGATACCTCTAGATAAAACAATTTTTTCTAACCTTGGAACCTGCATAATAGACTTATATCCAAATTTTTGCATTAAAGCAGGAACTATTCTTTCTAAATATTCTTTTTTTAAATTAGGTACGTACTTTTCCATTATTTTTTAGTAGTTTTAACAAAAACTCTTTCTCCATTCACTCTTCTGATTCTTGAAGCAACACCTGTAGAAGGATTTACTAACATTAATTTACAAATAAATAACGGAGCTTCAGTTTCAATAATCTGACCCTTTGCACCTCTTTCCATAGGTTTTTGGCGTTTTTTAATGATATTTACACCTTCAACAAGAGCTTTTCCTGTTTTTGGAAATACTTTCAAAACCTGGCCAACTTTGCCTTTATCATCTCCAGATAATACTTTCACAGTATCTCCTTTTTTGATATGCAACTTAACTCTTTTAATTTCTTTTTCCATACTGCAAAATTACAAAACTTCTGGTGCCAATGTTATAATTCTTGTAAATTGTTTTTCTCTTAATTCTCTTGCTACAGGACCAAAAATACGAGTACCTCTTGGCTCACCCGCATTATTAATTACAACAGCTGCATTATCATCAAATCGTATATAAGAACCATCTTTTCTTCTGATTTCTTTTTTTGTTCTTACTATTACGGCTTTTACCACATCTCCTTTTTTGACTGTACCGTTCGGAACGGCCGTTTTGACGGAACATACAATGACGTCGCCAACAGTACCATACCTTTTTGCTGAACCACCTAATACACGTATGCAAAGTAATTCTTTTGCACCGCTATTATCCGCCACATTCAGCCTTGTTTCTTGTTGTATCATATCACTATTTCGCTCTTTCTACTATTTCTACTAATCTCCAACGTTTGGTTTTACTTAATGGTCTTGTTTCCATTATTCTTACTATATCTCCTACATTTGCTTCATTCTTTTCATCATGAACATGAAACTTTGTAGTTCTAATAAGAAATTTTCCATAGATAGGGTGTTTTACCCTTCTTCTTACAGAAACTACTATAGTTTTCTGCATTTTATTGCTTGAAACAACGCCTACACGTTCTTTCCTTCTATTTCTTTCAATTTTTACTTCTGAACTTAAATTTTCCATAACTAATTAGCGTTGTTTAATTTTTGGGTATGAATAGTTTTTAATCTTGCAATAGTTCTTTTAATATGTTTAATTTTTGCAGGATTCTCAACTCTTGAAATTACATTATTGTATTTCAGAGCTTCTAACCTTGCTTCTTCCTCAGCAATGGTTGCAACTAATTCTTCTATATTAAGTTCTTTAATTTTCTCTAACTCCATAAATTTACGAATTAATTAAATCTTGACGAACAACAAAACGAGTTTTACAAGGCAATTTTTGAGAAGCCAATCTTAATGCTTCTTCCGCTCTTTCTTGGCTAACTCCATCAACTTCAAATAAAATTGTTCCAGGTTTCACAACCGCTGCCCAATATTCAGGAGATCCTTTACCCTTACCCATACGAACCTCTGCAGGCTTCTTAGTAATAGGTTTATCTGGAAATATTCTAATCCATACCTGACCTTCACGTTTTAAATAACGAGTCAATGCAACACGAGCAGCCTCTATTTGGCGGCTTGTTATCCATATTGCATCTAATGATTTTATGGCAAAAGAACCAAATGATACTAAATGACCTCTAGTAGCATTACCTTTAATTCTTGCTTTATGTACTTTTCTATGTTTTGTTCTTTTTGGTAATAACATAACGCCTCCTCAATTATTTTTTCTTCTTTTTATTACGTTTACCAGAGTCATTGCCTCTGTTATTATTAAAACGATTATCTTTACCTTTATTATTAGCTCCTGAATTATTCATGGAAGTACCAGATGCTCCAGCCATGGTAGAATCTGCAGCTAAATCAGGTTTTTGGTAAATCATTCCTCTAAATATCCATACTTTTACCCCAATTTTTCCATAAATTGTGAGTGCCTCTTGTATTGTGTAATCAATGTCAGCTCTAAGTGTCTGAAGTGGAATTTGACCTTCTTTATACATTTCTGATCTAGCCATTTCAGCACCACCAAGCCTTCCTGAACAAATTACTTTAATACCTTTAGCTCCCATTTTCATAGAAGACTGAATTGCAGATTTCATCGCTCTTCTAAAAGAAATACGACCTTCTAGTTGCTGGCAAATATTCTGTGCAACCAATTTAGCATCTAACTCAGGACGTTTAATTTCATAAATATTAATTTGTACGTCTTTTTGAGTAATCTTTTTGATTTCTTCTTTTAGTTTATCAACTTCAGCACCACCTTTACCGATAATAATACCTGGTCTTGAAGTATGAATAGTAATTATAATTCTTTTAAGGGTTCTTTCAACAACAATTTTTGAAATTCCACCTCTTTGAATTCTATGTTCTATATATTCACGGATTTTTATATCCTCTATTAATTTATCAGTATAATTTTTACCTCCGTACCAATTAGATTCCCATCCTCTAATGATACCTAATCTTAAACCGATTGGATGTGTTTTTTGTCCCACTTTTATTCTTGAGTTGAAGCCCTTGTATCTAAAATAATTCTTACGTGATTGGATCTTTTACGTTTTCTATAAGCTCTACCTTGTGGAGCAGGTTGAACTCTCTTTAACATTCTACCACCATCAACAGAAATTGACTTAATGTAAACATCATTATAGTCTAATCTTTGCCCTGTGCGTTCTTGCCAATTACTAATTGCGCTGAGTAATAATTTTCTTAAAGGAATTGCAGCCCATTTTGTACTCAATTTTAATTGTATTAAAGCTTGTTCAACATTCATTCCTCTAATCATATCAGCTACATAACGCATTTTTCTTGGAGAAGTTGGATAATTATTTAAAGAAGCACCGATATTCTCCTGTCTTTTTAATTTTCTTTTATATTGTCTTGCTTTAGATTTTTTGATAGCTTTGGTTAAAGTACCATTTTGTTTATCTAAAGTAACTTTCTCTTTTCTTGTTAATTTACGAGCTTCCATTTACTTTTTACCTTTATCTTTTTGACCTGCATGACCTCTAAATAAACGTGTAGGAACAAATTCTCCCAATTTATGCCCTACCATATTCTCAGTAATTAAAATCGGAACAAAAGTTTTTCCGTTGTGAATTGCTATAACATGTCCTACAAAATCTGGAGAGATCATAGATCTTCTCGCCCAAGTTTTTATAGTTTCTTTTTTTCCGGTCTCATTTAGCTTCAATATTTTCTTTTCTAAGTTTAAATCTATAAATGGACCTTTTTTTAATGATCTTGGCATACTAGTAATTATTTTTTAGGTCTTCTTGATATAATTAAAGCCGATGATTTCTTATTTCTATTTCTTGTTTTATAACCTTTAGAAGGAATACCTTTTCTTGAACGAGGGTGCCCCCCTGAAGCTCTACCTTCACCACCACCCATAGGGTGATCTACTGGATTCATTGCTACACCTCTTACTCTCGGTCTTCTTCCTAACCATCTATTTCTACCTGCTTTACCTAAAACAACATTGAAGTGATCTGCGTTACCAACTGCTCCAATGGTTGCCATACACTCAGCTAAAACCTTTCTCATCTCACCTGAGGGCATTCGTAAAACAACATATTTACCTTCTTTACCAGTTAATTGAGCATAACTACCAGCTGATTTTGCTATTTGACCACCTCTTCCTGGAGTCATTTCTATGTTATGGACTAATGAACCTAAAGGTACATTTTTTAATTTCATTGCATTTCCTACTGTTGGTTCAACTTCAATTCCTGAAATTACTGTTTGGCCTACTTTCAATTTATCTGCTGCAATGATGTATCTTTTTTCTCCATCTTGATATTCTAGAAGTGCAATATTTGATGTTCTATTAGGATCATATTCAATAGCTTTAACTACTGCTGGAATATCAAATTTATCTCTTTTAAAATCAATGATTCTATATCTTCTTTTATGACCACCACCAATCTGGCGCATTGTCATTTTACCTTGGTTATTTCTACCTCCAGTTTTTTTAATAGGAGCTAATAATGACTTCTCTGGTTTAGATTTAGTAATTTCTTTAAAATCTAAAATCGACTTGAATCTTGATCCTGCTGTTACTGGTTTTAATTTTCTAATTCCCATCTCACTTTATTAATTAAGCATTTTCAAAAAAATTAATTTCCTGACCTTCTTTAAGGGTAACATAAGCTTTTTTTCTATGATTTTTTCTACCCTCTAAAATTCCAGTTTTTGTGTATCTGATTTTTCTTTTCCCCATTAATAATGTAGTTCTCACTGATTGAACATTTACGCTGTACATTTTTTCAATGATATCTTTTATTTGAGGTTTTGTAGCATCTACGTGAACTTCAAAAACATATTGCTTTTGAGCATATTTTTCATTTAATTTTGTAGTTGCTTCTGTAAATATTGGTGCTATTAAAATAGTTTTCATTGTACTAGAATTTTTGGTTAATTTGTTCAACAGCAGATTCAATTATCACTAATTTATCACATTTCACAATCTGATAGGTATTCAAATCCCAAACTCTGTTTAATTCAACATTAGGAATATTTCTACCAGACAAATAAACATTGTCTTTTGAGTCATTGTTATTCATAACAAAAAGAACTTTCTGTCCTTGAATTCCTAAGTTCTTTAAAATTTGATAAAATGACTTCGTTTTAGGAGCGTTAAATGAAAAATTTTGTAAAACCAAAATATCATTATCTTTAAGTTTAGCAGAAAGTGCAGACCTTCTTGCTAACTTTTTAACTTTTTCATTTAATTTTTGAGAATAATCTCTAGGTTGAGGACCAAAAACAGTACCACCATGTCTCCATACAGGGCTTCTCTTATGACCAGATCTTGCACCACCTGTTCCTTTTTGTTTCCAAGGTTTTTTTGTAGAACCAGATACTTCACCTCTTGTTTTAGTTTTATGGGTGCCTTGTCTTTGGTTAGCTAAATATTGTTTAACAGCCAAATAAACAGCGTGTTCATTGATTTTTTCTTCAAATACTGTGGTTGCTAATTCTACCTTACCCACTTCTTTTCCTTCTATACTATATACTGGTACTTGCATTTTACTTTTCAATTAATAAATATGAACCATTTGCTCCGGGAACTGAACCAGAAATTACTAATAAATTTTGTTCAGGATATACTTTCAAAACTTTTAAATTTTGAACGGTAACTTGATTACCTCCTGTTTGTCCACCTAACTTTTTACCTTTAAAAACTCTTGAAGGAAAAGAACATGCTCCCATAGAACCAGGGTGTCTTAAACGATTATGCTGACCGTGAGTTTGACCACCAACTCCCGCAAATCCATGTCTTTTAACTACCCCTTGAAAACCTTTCCCTTTTGTTTTTCCTACAACCGAAACTATATCACCTTCTTGGAAGAAATCTGTATTGATGACATCTCCCAATTTATAATCAGCAGGGTTAAAATTAAATTCTTTAACAACTCTTTTTGGTGTTGTTCCTGCTTTATGAAAGTGTGCTTGCAGAGGCTTGGTTGTGTGCTTTTCTTTTTTCTCTTCAAACCCTATTTGTACTGCCTCATAACCATCTTTTTCAATGGTTTTGATTTGAGTAACAACGCAGGGACCTACTTCTACTAGTGTACATGCAAGCATTTTATCTTCAACGAATATGCTTGTCATTCCAACTTTTTTTCCAATTAAACCAGGCATTGCTTATAAATTTTTTAAATTTAGTCTAAAACTTTAATTTCTACATCTACACCACTTGGTAACTCTAACTTCATTAGAGCATCAACCGTTTGTGTGCTTGAACTAACTATATCAATAAGTCTTTTATGAGCACTTACTTGAAACTGCTCTCTTGACTCTTTGTTTACGTGAGGAGAACGATTAACTGTAACAATAGTTTTATCAGTAGGAAGCGGCACAGGACCGTAAATTTCTGCCTTTGTCGCTTTAACTGCTTTTACTATTTTTTCCGCACTTCTATCTACCAGGTTATGGTCAAATGACTTCAGTTTAATACGAATTTTTTGTGTCATTTCTTTATTATGCTTTTGATTTTATACCTTTTACTTTCGCAATTACCTCTTCTTGAATATTTCTAGGTGTTTGTTCATAATGATCAAATACCATAGTTGAAAATGCTCTACCAGAAGACATAGTTCTTAATTGAGTTACATATCCAAACATTTCAGATAATGGAACTAAAGCATTAACTACTTGAGCAGAACCTCTTGAATCCATTGATGCTATTTGTCCACGTCTTCTATTCAAGTCGCCTACTATTGTACCCATATACTCTTCTGGAGTTACAACTTCAACTTTCATTATAGGTTCTAATAAAATTGGATTAGCTTTCAAGCATGCTTCACGGAAAGCGTATCTACCTGCTAATTCAAAAGATAAAGAATCTGAATCTACCTCATGGTAAGAACCATCAATCAATCTTACTTTCACACCTTCACACAAATAACCAGCTAATACACCTTCATTCATTGCCATTTTGATACCTTTTTCAACTGAAGGAATAAATTCTCTTGGAATTACCCCACCTTTAATTTCATTAACAAACTCAAAGCCTTTTCCACCTTCAATAGGAGAAAATTCTACTACAATATCAGCAAATTTACCTCTACCACCTGTTTGTTTTTTGAAAATTTCTCTATGTTGAACTGTACTTGTAATTGTCTCTCTATAAGATACTTGAGGCTGGCCTTCATTCACTTCAACTTTAAATTCACGTCTCATTCTATCCACAAGAATTTCTAAGTGAAGCTCACCCATACCTGCAATAATAGTTTGCCCGGACTCTTCATCAGTTTTTACTTTAAATGTAGGATCTTCCTCAGCCAATTTTGCTAAAGCATTAGATAATTTATCTGCATCAGCTTGAGTTTTTGGCTCAACAGCAATTTCAATTACAGGCTCTGGGAACTCCATGGATTCTAATGCGATTGGATGATCAACATCACAAATTGTATCACCAGTTCTTACGTTTTTGAAACCTACTGCAGCAGCAATATCTCCAGCCTCAACTAATTCAATTGGATTTTGTTTGTTTGCATGCATTTGAACGATTCTACTGATTCTTTCTTTATCTCCACTACGGGTATTTAATACATAAGAACCAGAGTTTAATACTCCAGAATAAGCTCTAAAAAATGCCAAACGACCAACATAAGGGTCAGTCATTATTTTAAATGCTAAACCTGCAAAATAGTCATCATTAGAAGGTTTTCTGGTTTCTTCTTCACCAGTTTTTGGATTTATTCCTTTGACTGGGGGTAGATCACTAGGAGAAGGTAAATATCTACAAACCGCATCTAAAGCAGCTTGAACCCCTTTATTTTTAAATGAAGAACCACACATTACAGGGAAAATAGACATAGATAAAACTGCTTGTCTTAAAGCTGCAATAATCTCATCTTCTGTAATACTATCTTGGTCTTCAAAGAATTTTTCTAATAATTTATCATCATATTCAGCGACAGACTCAATTAGGTGTTGTCTCCAATGATCCACTTCATCAACAATATCATCAGGGATAGGAACTTCTCTGTAGGTCATTCCGTAATCCTCTTCATTCCAAACGATACCTTTTCTTGTAATTAAATCAACCACACCTTTGAAGTTTTCTTCAGCACCAATAGGAACCTGTAAAGGAACAGGGTTTGCACCAAGTCTTTCTTTAATTTGACCTACAACTTTAAAGAAATCAGCCCCGGCTCTGTCCATTTTATTAACGAAACAGATACGAGGGACACCATATTTATTAGCTTGTCTCCAAACGGTTTCTGATTGGGGTTCAACACCACCTACAGAGCAGAAAAGTGCAATTGCACCGTCTAATACTCTCAATGAACGTTCTACTTCAACGGTGAAGTCAACGTGACCTGGAGTATCAATTATATTGATTCTATATTCTTCGTTTCTATATTTCCAATAAGTAGTAGTACAAGCTGAAGTAATGGTAATACCTCTTTCTTGTTCTTGAACCATCCAGTCCATAGTAGCAGCTCCATCATGAACTTCGCCTATTTTATGAACTATACCTGTATAAAATAAAATTCTTTCTGTTGTTGTAGTTTTACCTGCATCAATGTGAGCCATGATACCAATATTTCTACAATGTGCTAAATCTGTTTTTTTCATTGCTTAAAAAAATATTAAAATTTGAAGTGCGAAAAAGCTTTATTGGCTTCTGCCATTTTGTGAGTATCTTCTTTCTTTTTGAAAGCAGCACCCTCACCTTTAGAAGCAGAAATAATTTCATTACATAATCTTTCTGTCATAGTTTTTTCCCCTCTTTTCTTAGCATAAGTGATTAACCAAATCATGCCAAGCGAGAGTCTTCTGTCGGGTCTAACTTCAGTAGGAACTTGAAAAGTTGCACCACCAATTCTTCTACTTTTCACTTCAACAACAGGCATTACGTTATTCAAGGCATTTTGAAATACTTCTAAACCAGGTTGTTGTAATTTTTTTTCTACTAAGTCTAATGCATCATAGAAAATGGTAAAAGCTAAATTCTTTTTACCATGTAACATTAATTTATTAACAAATTTGGTTACCACTTCAGATTTAAATTTAGGATCTGGTAACACGTATCTTTTAGGAGCTTTTCTATTTCTCATAAACTTTATTTTTTCTTAGCGCCTCCTTTTGCCGCTGCAGCTTTTTGATTTTTCTTTGTACCGTATTTAGAACGTCCTTGTTTTCTGTCGTTAACTCCAGCAGTATCTAATGCACCTCTTACAATATGATAACGAACCCCTGGTAAATCTTTAACACGACCTCCTCTCACTAATACAATAGAGTGTTCTTGTAAATTATGTCCTTCTCCAGGAATATAAGCAATCACCTCTATACCATTTGATAATTTTACTTTAGCCACTTTTCTTTGTGCTGAATTTGGCTTTTTTGGCGTTGTTATATAAACACGCGTACATACTCCCCTCTTTTGTGGGCAAGAATCTAAAGCTGGAGACTTACTTTTCCATACTTTGGGACTTCTTGCTTTTCTTACTAGCTGCTGTATTGTTGGCATACTTTCTTCTCTTTAATAATGAATATTTTACAAATTCAATTTTAGAACCGCAAAATTACATTTTTTCTCCTTAATTGCCAAATTTTTTTTACATTTTATCTACACTTTTATTCACTTGCCATATTTTAAAATGTGGATAAGTTCGCTCCGTTTTTAATCATACTAAAAAAAATTTCCTACTCATTGGTTTCTTAATCTTTTAGAAATGCTTATTGCCTTTCTTTTTTGATTTCTGTTTTTAAACAATTCAGAGAAATTTTATAATCAGGATTTTTATAAAAAGAACGGTCAGGAAGGTTAATGGTAGGGTCTTGATAAGCATTTTGCAAATAATCACCCCAAATGGGAAGACACATAAAAGCTCCTTGTCCGTGATAATAAGATTTAAAAAATACTCTACGGTCAATACAGCCAGCCCAAATTGCAGTAACTGTATTAGGGGTTAAACCCACATACCAACTATCTGCATGGCTTTGGGTTCTACCTGTCATTCCTGCTATATCCACAGGAATACGATAATTACTTCTAGCTTCAAATGCAGTACCATTATTAGCTGTATATCTTAAACATTCTAAGGTATTGTAAGCACTTTTATCAGAAATTGCTTTTCTTTGGTTAGAAGTAAAATCTGCGAGTAAGTTTCCATTTTTATCTTCAATTTTGGTAACAAAAATGGGTTGATTCCAAGTACCTTGGTTTGCAAAAGGAGCATAAGCAGAAGCCAATTCAAATAAATTAAGGTCTGCCGTTCCCATACCCAAAGAAGGTACTGCTTTTAAAGGCGAGGTAATTCCTAATTTTCCAGCTATATCAATTAAAAAATCGACAGAAATTTTTTCAGATAATCTAGTTACTACAATGTTATACATCATAGAAAAGGCTTGAATTAAAGGGATTGGCTCTGTAACCCAACCACCAATATTTTTGGGTGTCCATAAATCTCCTTCGGGAGTTTTGATAGTAATAGGAGTATTTTGTTCAATGGTACAGGGATCATAACCCTTTTCAAAAGCAGCAGCATAAACAAAAGGCATAAAAATAGTACCTGCCTGTCTTCTTTCCTGTTTTACGATATCCAAAGGAAAAGATTTAAAATCAATCCCACCCACATAAGCAAGTATATGCCCATTACTTGGATCTAAAGTAATTAATCCCGAATGAATTAATCCAGCAAAATATTTTAAAGAATCCCATGGGGTCAAAACAGTATCTTTTTCAAAATTAGGAGATTTCCAATCAAATAATTTCATTAGAACATGCCTATCAAAAGATTTACGAATTTCTTCCTCTGATAAACCCGCATTTTTACCAATATGATAACGTGGAGAGCGTTTCATAGCCGCAATTAATATTTGCTCATTTTGTTCCCATGGTTTTCTGGTTTTAAATTCTTGATTTAATAAATCTTGTAAATAAGGAATACGCTTTTGTATAGCTTTTTCCGCATGTTCTTGTAAACGAGAATCCAAAGTAGTATAGATTTTTAAACCATCAGTAAAAAGATTATAATTATTTTTTTCACACCATTCTTTCAAAAACTGTTGCAAAGCTTGTCTAAAATATAAAGCAGTACCTTGAGGGACATACTCATGGTAAGCACTTTTATTGGCTACACCTAACGGTTTTGATTTGTATTTTTCTAAATCTTCTTTAGTAATATATCCATATTTAAAAAGCTGGTTTAGAACTACATTTCTTCTTTCTAAAGCATTTTTGGGTTTTTTAATAGGATGATATAAAGAAGGACCTTTTAACATTCCTACTAATAAAGCGCATTCATGAGGCAATAATTCGTTAGCGTTTTTATTAAAATAAGTTCTAGAAGCAGTTTGGATTCCATGAATATTACCACCATAATTCACTGTATTAAAATAGAACATTAAAATTTCTTCTTTGGAATAGTTTCTTTCTAAAAGCCATGCAACAATTGCTTCACGCATTTTACGGAATATGTTTTTTTTTCTACCAATATTATCAAACATATTTCTAGCTAATTGCATGGTAATTGTAGAACCTCCGCGAACACGTCCTTCTACCATTTCTACAAAAACAGCACCCAATGCTCTAGTATCTACCCCTTGATGCTGATAAAATCTAATATCTTCAGTTGAAATTAAAGCATTAATAAGTGTTTTGGGTAAATCTTTATAACGAATATTGATACGGAACTGGTCATCATAAAAATTTCCTAACAATTTCCCATCTCTTGAATAAACCTGAGTAGAAACAGCCAAATTAGGGTTTTCTAAAGTTTTTAAAGATGGAATATCCCAAATCAGAATGAAAAAGAAAAGAAACTTAATAGCTATTATTACCCCCAAAAAACGAAGTAGCTTTTTTCTGATTAAATAAAACCGATGATTAGGATTGAGAATAGTATCAATTTTTAGGGATAATGATTTAAAAAATTGCATAAATTATTAAAACACTATGCAAAGTAAATAAAAAAATGATTTGGGAAAAAAGTCTTTTTAGTGTGATTTCTATAAAAATCATAAATAATTTTTTGTTTTTTAAAAGAAACACACTATCTTTGTATCAGCGTGTGGGAAAATTCGTTTTTTGAACCTTTACCAAAACGAAATATAGAGATATTCCTATAGCAATGGCGGGCTTCAACTCTATGAGTTTGTATGAATTACCTTCAATGGTTAGTACACGGAAGATTACAACGCTATAGACGCTCTTAAAACTTGTCTGATTGAAGGTTTTCAAAATAACCCAATCGCACCACACGCTTTTATTTATTTTTTTATGGCTCTAGTCATTTCTCTTTTGAATGGAGGACCTGGCAAAACTTCTACTTCAAAACCTACTTGTTTTAAATTCCTCTTAAATTGTCCTTGCGAACAATAAGTAACAATCATTCCTCCGTTACTTAACAAATCATAAATTTTCTGACATAATTCTAAAGACCACATTTCTGGTTGAACTCTTGGTCCGAAAGCATCCCAGTAAACCAAATCAAACTTTTGGTTTGTATCAAATTCTTGGATAGTTTGATAGTGCTTTGTAAATGAAAAAAAATCATGAATAATTAATGTTTCCTTATTAGATAGTTTATGCAATCTGTCTAATAAGTCATTTGAGTTTTCTAAACCTTTTAAATTGGAGAAATTTAATTGTTCATAAATATTTTTTTCTAAAGGAAATGGCTCTAAAGTCGTGTAATAAATATGGGTTTCTGGCTTCTGGTAAGCATGGGAGAGCAAAACGTTTAATCCTGTCCCAAATCCAATTTCTAAAATATGAATTACGTTTTTTGGGATAAAATGAAGACCATTTTGGATGTATATGTACAAAGATTCTTGTAAAGCACCATTTTTAGAATGGTATCTTTCGTTCCATTCAGGAATAAAAATGGTTGAAGAACCATCACTTGTGATTTCAATTTCTAATTTCATACTAAAATTTTACCCCAAAAACTAACACATCATCAATTTGCTCAGTATCGCCTTTCCAATCTAAATAAGTTTGTGAAAGAATTTTTCCTTGTTCTTTCATGGGTAAAGGATAGATTTCTTGAATGAGCTTTTTTAAACGCCCTGTAGAAAATTTTTTATCATTAGGATTGAATTGGTCACCGTAGCCATCTGAACTAAAATAAAAGGCATCACCTTTTTTTAGTTGAAACTCTTTTAAGGTGTAATTTCTTTCAGGGTCTTTACCCCCAATATGGAATTTATCGCCTTTAATTTCTTCTAAAATTCCTTCAGGATTGACATAATAAACGGGTCTTTGGGCAGAAGCAAACTGTAATAGGTTTTTATCTTTATGATAAACTAAAATGGTTAAATCCATACCGTCACGCACCTCAGACCCTTCCTCATCTTGTTTCAAAGCAGTACGAATTTCATGGTGTAACTGGTTAAGAATTTTATGAGGTTCTAAAATATTATAAAGTCCAACAATTTGATTGAGAAGGGTATTTCCAATCATGGTCATAAAACCACCGGGTACACCATGACCTGTACAATCTGCTACAGCCATGATATAAATTCCATTTTCTTCTGTTAACCAGTAAAAATCCCCCGAAACTATATCCCTAGGGAAAAACACTACAAAATACTCATTTCCAAAAGCCTTTGTTAAATTTTCTTCAGATGGAATTAAAGCATTTTGTATTCTTTTGGCGTAAGTAATACTGTCCAAAATTTCTTGGTTTTTTTCTTCAATAATATGCTTATCCTTTTCGATTTCAGATTTTTGCTCTAAAATAATTTGATTAGTTTCTAATAATTTTTGGTTTTGTTTTTCAATTTCGGATTTTTGTTGTTGAATTTCTGCAGTAGCTTTATTCACTTCGGATTGTAACCATTCGTTTTGAGCTTTTAAACGCTTAGTATTTATTTCAATTCCTACCCAAATTATGCCACCTAAAAATACAATTCCTAGTAACCAAAAAATGATTTTTGCAAAAGTAGTTTGATACCAAAAAGGTTGTATTTCAAATTCATAGCTATATATTGGAGAAATTTCTTCTAAAATATTTTTGGCTCTTACTTGTAAGGTATATTTGCCGATAGGTAAGTTATTAAAATGAAAAATATTATTTTTTGACCAATATTTCCAAGTAGAATCTAATCCAATAAGCCTATATTGGAAATAAGTTCCAGCAGGATCTTCATAGGTGGTAGCAGTAAAATGGAACTCAATAGATTGTAAATCTGTATAAAATTTTGCTGAGTTTTTATAACTTTCTGTTTGATTAAGTACCAAATTTGTTTTATCAAAGAAATTTCCAGCAAAAAACAAAGAATCACGATTAATAAAAATTTTACGGGGAAATACAAAAAACTTAGTAGATTGGATTTCTTTTGCTTTGGGCTCAAAACGCACTAAACCTTGAGTAGTCCCTAACCAAAAAACAATATCATTTTCACGATAAAAATCATTGACATTCAAATTTTTTAGTTTTTTTATAGGTACTTGTTTCCATTGATATTCTTTGCTTTGTTCACTCCAAGCCGCTTGAAAAAGTTTTTCATTAGAATTTAGCCATAAATAGCCTTTGGGGTCTTTATATAAAAAAGAAACTGGTTGTGAAAGCCAATTTTCACCAAAAGAAGAATCTTTCGTAAAACGCCATTTTTGATTATCAAATTTAAAAATTCCTTCATTACTCAATAAAATTTTATTAGTAGTTTGAGCGGGTTTTAAATCACTTGCATCAACTTGGAAAGGGATTTGCTTAATTATACTATCATTTCGAATTTGAATGATAGCAACAGACTTTGAGTTTCCTAACCAAAACCAATCTCTTCTTTTATTATCCTCAATAAAAAATTCTATGTTTTGAGTTAGTGTATCTAACGTTTGTATTTCAAACTTTTTAGACTTTAAATCTTTCTGAATTTTAACAATACGATTTTCCGTAACTGCATAAAATTTTCCAGATTTTGACAAACATAAATCGAATGTTGGTTCTTTAGTAACCACAATAGCAGAATCTTTTACGATTCGAAATAAGCCTGAAAAAGAAGCAACAAATAGTTGTTTTTGAAATTCTTTAATTTTAAAGGTAGTTGAAGCAATTCCTTTAATAGGCTTAAAAATAGGAATTTGATTTTCAATAGAAAGTATGAAAAGTCCTCTATCGGTAGCTGCATAAAGATTTTTATCTTTTTTAAAAATTTGATTTACACTTCCTTTTAAACCAGAACGTTCAGAAAAAAAGGTTATACCTGGATTTAAATCTGCATAAGAAATACCCATTTCTGTTGCCATCCATAAATGTTCTCGGTCATCTACCATGGTTCCAAAAACTGCTTCAGATTCTAAACCTGCGTTTCTATTTAACCAATATTGTAAATCTCCTTTTGGAGTTATTACCAAAACGCCTGAACGTAAAGTAGAAATTATCAAATATCCATTTTGAGAACGCCTAATATCTGTAATAATCCCAGCTTTATAAATAGCTTCAGCTTTATTAGGAAACGGTAATACTACACCATTTTTAAAATTCCAAATCCTTTCAGGTGAACAAATTAAATAATTTCCCTCATCAATTTTTACTAAAGAAACCAATTTTTTATTGGATAAATTTTGAGTTTGTTGTATCGGTTGAAAAGTTTGATTTTGAACTGCACCTAAACCCCATTTATGATGCACAATAAGCGTTTGATTTTTATTCCAAGAAACAACGTTTCCTAATGTGCATTCTTGAAGTTCTTTACCATCATAAAAAACTAAAGAACTGTCTGTGCTAACATAAAATTGACTACCCAAAACATAAATTTTTCTGGAGTTTCCCCAACCACCTATTTTTATCGTTTGGAAAATTTGTTCGCCCTTGCTATTAGCTTGCAAAAAACCTATAACATTATTACCAGCAACAATAATTTTTTGGTCTTTGGTTAAATCTAAGGTATTAGGAACTGCTTTATTAGGTAACTCCGTTAGATTCCAATATATACCATCAAAACTTAAAATTCCATCTTGATTAGCAATATGAATAATTCCTCTATGGTCTTGGATTAAATCGAAGTTTTTAAAACCTGCGTTATATTCTTTATTGGAGATATTGACAAGTGATGGTAGACCCTTTTGTCCATATATGCTTACAAAATGGAGACAAAATAAAAAAGTAATAAATGAATAAATTCTCATCGCTAAAAAACTATGGCAATTTATAAAAAAATTGGAAGTAAAAAACGAGCTTGAAAGAATGTTTGAAAATTTTTATATTAGCTTGACTTTCACTTCCTATTAAAATCTATTTTCTGGTTACTAGACTATCAAAAACGTTAAAGTTAGAATCAAAAAGAAGTAAAAGATTTATAAAATCATCATTCGGAAAATATTCAAGTTAATCAACAAAATTTACTCATGTAATATTGCATTTTCTAAAAAAGGTATTTTATAAACAGATAGAGTTTGAGAAAAAATAAAAATTCCAGAAATTCACTTTTTCTAAATACTGAAAAATACGCAAATTGAAAATCAATGATTTGCATTTTATATTTTTTTGTAATTTTGTTGCTATTATTTTTGTTTAATCAATTCAAACACACTCAACAAAATGGAAAGTAATAAATTATTAAATTACTTAGGAATCACAAATGTAAAAAATGTTCTTTACAATCTCACACCAGCAGAACTTACAGAAATTGCTGTTAATCAAGGAAAAGGATTATTATCGGATTCTGGTGCATTATCTATTAATACTGGAGAGTTTACTGGTAGGTCCCCTAAAGATAAATTTGTTGTTAAAGATTCTAATACTTCTAATCATGTTTGGTGGGGAGATGTAAATAACGAATTTTCAGAAGAAAATTTTCAAAAACTTTATAGAAGAGTTAAGGCTTATTTACAAGGAAAAGAACTTTATGTAAGAGATTGCTTTGCTGGCGCTGACCCTAATTACCGTTTAAAAGTGCGTGTAATTTCAGAAGAGCCTTGGCAAAGTTTATTTGCTTATAATATGTTTATTCGTCCATCTGAAGAGGAATTAAAAGATTTTACACCCGAATTTACTGTTATTGCTGCTTCTGGATTCCGTGCAGAAAAAGAAATTGACGGTACTCGCCAACATAATTTTACAATTGTAAACTTTACGGAAAAAATCATTTTAATTGGTGGTTCTGCTTATACGGGAGAAATCAAAAAAGGTATTTTTACCGTACTAAATTATTTGTTGCCTTTTAAAGGGGTATTACCTATGCACTGTTCTGCTAATATAGGAGCGAATGGGGATACCGCTATTTTCTTTGGTTTATCAGGAACAGGAAAAACTACGCTTTCTGCAGACCCCAACCGCGCTCTAATTGGAGACGATGAACATGGCTGGACAGAAAACGGAGTATTTAACTTCGAAGGAGGTTGTTACGCTAAATGTATTGACCTTTCCAAAGAGAAAGAACCTCAAATTTGGGAAGCCGTAAAATTTGGCGCGTTATTAGAAAATGTTGTTTATCATAAAGGTACAAGAACCGTAGATTTTTCGGATAAATCTATTACTGAAAACACTCGTGTTTCTTATCCTATTCATTATATTCCTAATGCAAAAATACCTTCCATAGGAAATTTACCTAAAAATATATTCTTACTGACGGCAGATGCTTTTGGCGTTTTACCCCCGATATCTAAATTAACTATTGCTCAGGCTATGTATCACTTTTTATCAGGTTATACTGCAAAAGTTGCTGGTACAGAAGCAGGAGTTGTTGAACCTCAGGCTACTTTTTCTGCTTGTTTTGGTAAAGCCTTCTTGCCTTTACACCCTACTAAATATGCAGAAATGTTAGGTGAAAAACTCAAAAAGTATGATGTTAATGTTTGGTTAGTAAATACTGGTTGGACAGGCGGACCCTACGGAGTAGGCTCTAGAATGAAATTAGGCTATACTCGTGCCATGATAACTGCCGCTTTAAACGGAGAATTAAATTCCGTTGAATATGAGAAAGACCCTGTCTTTGGTTTGAATATGCCTAAATCTTGCCCTAATGTTCCTTCCGAAATTCTTAACCCTAGAAATACTTGGGCTGATAAATTGGCTTATGATAAAAAAGCTAGTGAATTAGCAGGGTTATTTAATAAAAATTTTGCCTTGTATTCTGATTTCGCTAATGATGAAATCAAATCTGCTGCGCCTAAACAATTAGTATAAGATAGCATAATAATAACTTTTTGGAAAGACCATTATAGAAATACGCTATAGTGGTCTTTATTTTTTCTATGAGACTTAAAAAACTTTTTTGAAAACCCTCAAACTTCTTTAATTTTGCGTTATGAAATCTTTCCTTTTTCTTATTGCACTTCTTATCATTTTTCAAAATGCAATAGCTCAATCTTCTTTTGATGAAAAAGTTACTTCGGTTTCTAATGTAGAAATGACTGTAAACAATTTAGGAATTATAGGTAACGCTTTTAAGGGGTCTTATGTTACTTTGCAATATCCTTCTTGTGAATATCCTAAAGGTTCGGGGATAGAGCATTTATTTGAGGGCGGGCTTTGGATTGGAGCAAAAGTCAATGGTTCTACGGTGGTTTCTACCGCTTGTATTGATGACCCTTCAGGCTATACTACGGGAAAAGAAGGTTTTGAGTTTACCGCAGAAATAGGAAGTCAATTATTAGAACGTTCTACTTTGTTAGATAATCCTAATTATAATCCTAATGCAATATCGCATCAAGATTTTATTTGTGATTTTACTGACAAATACGCTATTGTTCCCGGAACCAATATTCCTATTACCAATTTAGAAAACGGTCCTTTAAATGCTGATGTACACTTTGAGGCTTATAATTGGAATTTTCCTTATGCGGATTATTTCGTGATTTTGAACTATACTATTACCAACCGTAGCAATAACGTTTGGAATGATGCTTACTTAGGTTTCTGGATTGACCCTGTGGTTCGGAACATCAATATTACGCCAGCAGGTTCTGGCGGGTCTAACTTTTATAATAAATCAGGGACAGGTTATATTGACTCATTATTCATTGGTTATGAATTTGATGCTACGGGAGATATTGGTTTCACGAACTCTTACATAGGTCTCAAATTCTTGGGTGCTGAGTACCAAAATCAATTTTTTCATACTCTCATTGATACTGCTTTTAAAACTTTTTTTAATTCTTGGACCTTTAGGGATTTTTCTTCTTCTTATAGAACGCCTGCTAATGATAATGAAAGATACGAGAAATTAAGTTCGGGTTTGAATTATTCTGCCAACTGGTCTACTTTTCAAAACCAGTTAAAAACCCCGGGAAATCGTTCTCAGATGATTTCTGTAGGACCCTTTAATGCTATATTACCCGGAGAAAGCGTAAATCTGGCTTTTGCAGTAGTTCTAGCCAAGCAACTGAACGATGGGCAACCTCAATCCGCTGATTCTTATGAACAAAAACAACAATTAATTAAAAATTCTAAATGGGCTCAAGCTGCTTATAATGGTGAAGACCAAAATTTTAATGGCATTTTAGATGAACAAGAAGATATAGATGGCAATGGAAAAATTACAAGATACATACTTCCTTCCCCCCCTGATATTCCCCGAGTAAGATGGGAAGTTTCAAACCAAAAAGTTACTCTTTATTGGTCAAATAATGCAGAAAATTCTATTGACCCCATTTCAAGGAGAAAAGATTTTGAGGGTTATAAAATTTACAAGACTCAAGTTGGTTTTGATTTAACGAACACACAAGATGTTGCTAATGCTTTACAGTTAGTGGCTTCTTATGATAAACCGGGAAATTCCATAGGTTTTAATAACGGCTTTGACAAAATCAAATTGCCTCAACCTAAAAAATTTGAAGGTGATACAGTAACTTATTACTACAAAATGGAGTTTGATAATCTTTTAAATGGTTGGCAACATGCTTTTTCAATTACAGCCTATGATGAAGGAGAATCTGAAAATAACTTGGAATCATTAGAATCGTCTAAGCTAACAGTTTTGAAAAGAATTTTTCCGGGTATGCCAGCCAATAAAAGTTTTCAAAATGGAGACCCTTTTGTATATCCTAATCCTTATTATGTAAATGCCGCTTGGGAAGGTGTAAGCACTTCAGAAGAAGACCGAAAAATTTATTTTGCTAATTTGCCTGCACGTTGTGAAGTAAGAGTTTATACTACCGCAATGGATTTGGTTTATACTTTTAAGCATGAAACTAATTATGACGGTTCTGATACCCCTTGGTTTAAAACTTATTCCGATACTAAACAAAATCTTTTTGCTGGAGGTGAACATGCTTGGAATTTATTATCTACAGATAACCAGATTATAGCAAGAGGCATCTACTTTTTTGCTGTTAAAGATTTAGATACAGGCGAAATTCGTAGAGGAAAATTTGTGGTGATAAAATAAGTATTTTGACTATTTTTAAAAATTACGCTGTAAATAATATTCAATTAATTTATGTAATATTTAAAACAATAATTTGTTTTGAATTAAAATTTCAAAACAAAATGCTTATTTTTTAAATTTCATATAATATTTTTTCAATTTTTATTATACATTTTATAAAAGGTTGTTTTAAATTTTTCTCTTTAAGTAAACTTTATAACAAAATTTGAAGTTAGTTTTGTTGATAAATTTGAATTTATGAGAAATCTTAATTTACATTTTTTTATTTTATTTATTCTTTTATATACATTTTCAAATGAATGTTTATTTTCGCAAAACGTTGGAATTGGTACATCAACCCCTCTAGAAAAGTTGCATGTTAATGGAAATGTAAGAGTTGATGGATTAGCATCATCCGACACTTCTATTGTACTTTCTGACTTTGATGGTAAATTAATAAACATTGAAGCCGGAACAACTGGGCAAGTATTAACCTCACAAGGTCCAGGAAGAGCTCCTAAATGGAGTACAAGTAGTTTCCCGGGAATATATGTTCAATCTTTAAGCGGAAGTCCCTTTGTACAAACGAGTCCATCTTCGGCTGGAAGTCTAACTCTTTTAACCCATAATTTTACTCCTCAAAATGATACTGTATTGTTTACTTTTACTTCTCAAGGAAGGTTAACATCCACTATAACTTTACCTTCACAGCCCCCTACTTTTATTTTTAGAATTATTGTGAATGGGAGTATTTATAGGCAATTTTATCAAAATGTAGCACATAATTCCAATTCAACAACTACTACTGGCTTTGTTCCGATAAGCTTCTCTATCCCTGTTCCTGTAAATCCTAATGTAAACAATACCATTTCTATTCAAATTTTAACCTTTTTTACCTCTTCTGGCACCTATACTTTAACTTATGATACTAGTGCTTTTACTCAATTCGCAAACTCTATCATTTATGATTTTCCAACAAATTAATTAAATAACCCAAAATGATTTAAGCCTGTTTTTTTAAAAAACAGGCTTAAATTTTATTTTAACCCTTCGTTCAACAAATCATGAAGATGGATAATTCCACAAAACTGGTCTTTATTATAAACTAAAAGTTGGGTAATTTTTAGATTTTCCATGAATACTAAAGCATCATAAGCAAATTCATTGGCATCAATAGACTTGGGATTTGCAGTCATGATTTCTTTAGCTAATAGATTTTTAATATCATCATTTTTTTGCAAAGCTCTTCTAATGTCTCCATCGGTAATAATTCCTAAGATTTGTTGATTATTTTTTACAAGGGTACAACCTTTATTACCTTGGGTTATAGCAATAATAACTTGTTTCAAAGAATCCTCAGGGCTAACAAAAGTAAAATCATTTGATACTACGTCATTTACCTTAATAGCAAGCCTTTTTCCTAATGCACCTCCGGGGTGGTATTTAGCGAAGTCATTGGCTGTAAAGTTTCTAAGTTTCATTAAGGTTACAGCCAAAGCATCACCTAAAGCCAATGTGACAGTTGTGGAAGTAGTTGGAGCTAAATTATGAGGACAAGCCTCTTTTTCAACAGTAGTATCAAGAACAAGATCGCAATTTTCTGCAAGATAACTGTTTAAATTTCCAACCATAGCAACAGTAGGGCAGCTAATAGCTTTAATATAGGAAAAAACATTTTTCAGTTCAGGGGTATTTCCACTTTTAGAAATCATGATAACTAAATCCTGAGGCTGTACCATACCTAAATCACCATGAATAGCTTCTGCTGCATGCAAAAATAAAGCTGGAGTTCCTGTGGAATTTAGTGTTGCTACAATCTTCTGAGCGATATGAGCTGATTTTCCTATACCACAAAAAATGACTCTCCCTTTTAAGTTTAATATTAAATTGATTACTTTTGAGTAGTTTTCGTTTAGTAGTTTTTTTACGTTTAGAATGGCTTTTGCTTCTAAATCTAAAATTTCTTGTGCTATTTGAATAGTTTCTTTTTCTGACATGTTTTATTCGTCGATGTAACTATAATCAATTGAAAAATTTTCGGGGTATTTAGCAGGAATATTTTCATAAAACTGCATAATTTTTTTCAAATCTGCTTTGATGTCACCGGTAGGATATAGAACAAGCCCCATACCTGCAGTTTTAGTTTTATAGTCCAAATATCCACAAACAATAGGAACATTTGCTTTTAGTGCTACATAATAGAAACCAGTTTTCCAATTTGGATTCTTTTTTCTAGTGCCTTCGGGAGTTACCATCATTGCTAGTTTTTCATGTTGGTTGAATAAATCTGCCATAGCTTCTACCATGCTTGGTCTAGGGTCTCCGGGTTTTTTAGGAGTTCTATCTATTCCTAATGCTCCCATAGGCACAGTAACTAAGTTTAAAGGGAAACGTGTCCATTCTTTTTTTATAGTAAATTTTAAGGGAATTTTTAACCAGTCAAAAGCTGCTCTCGCATAAACTATATCCCAATTACTAGTATGTGGAGCGGCAATAATTACACATCTCTGAGCCTCCTTAGGAATATTAGTATCTAATTTCCAACCATGAATTTTAAAAATTAAACGAAAAATTGCATTCATCTTTCTGTATTGGTTGCAAAATTACAAAATAAATAGATTTGAATATTGTTTTGTTCAATAATAGAGGGTTCAAATAGTTTTTACTGTTTTGGGTTAATGCGTTAGGGATGCGAAGGGCACGAAGTGGCACTGCCTTTTGACGCTTTTGAAAAAAGTGGAAAAAGGATTGCTGAAACGAAGTGAAACCCGAAGCAGCCCGACCCCGAAGCGGTAGCAAGGGGAAACGCCCTAATCCATACCTTTAAAATTGAAAATATATAAATGGTTGTACAGTTTCTGAACGTAATTGAATCATGATTTGAATAAATAGGATAAAAATAAGGACTTTCCCCCAAATTGGCGTTTGGCTAAACTTAGTAAATAAGTAATTTTTATAAGAATTGGGCATAAAATGTAAAGAAAATCCTAAACTTAATAGTACACAAAATTGAGTTCTAACATTTAGGAAGGGGATAAAATAGGCTATATCAAAATTTGTAAAGATATGGTGAATAAATAAATTTGCATCTTGGAAAGAACTAGCTCTAAAATAAACCCATAAAAATGCTACCAAATGAAAAGTTATAAACCATGAAATAAAATCCAAGGCTATTGAACTTTTATGAGATTTTGGAGAATAATGTTGAAATAATTTATGAAAAATTAAGGCTAATCCATGGATCCCCCCCCATAAAACAAATTTCCAATCAGCCCCATGCCATAGACCTCCAATTAACATAGTATTAAGTAAAAAAATATTTTGCCAAAATAAACCCTTTCTGTTTCCACCTTGCGGAATATAAACATAATCCCTTAACCAATGAGAAAGTGAAATATGCCACCTTCTCCAAAATTCTGTGATATTCAAAGAAACATAAGGAGAATTAAAATTAGGAAGTAATCTATAACCCATTAATAAAGCAAATCCAATTGCCATATCCGAATATCCAGAAAAATCACAATAAATTTGCATAGCATAACCATATAAACCCATTAAGTTCTCAAAACCTGAATAATGGGTAACAGAACCAAAAACTAAATCATTGTATTGTGCAATATAATCTGCAATAATGGCTTTCTTAATGAAACCTTTTAATATCATCCATAATCCCTCTTGAATATAATCATTAGAAATAACCAATTTTTGATAAATCTGAGGCAAAAAATCTCTTGCTCTGACTATGGGTCCAGCCACTAAATGAGGAAAAAATGACATGTAGAAGGTATAATCTAACAGGTTTTCAGTGGGTTTGATTTCACCTTTATAAACATCTACAATATAGGAGATAGTTTGAAAAGTGTAAAAAGAAATTCCTATAGGCAAGAAAATATCCAAAGGTTCAAATTGTAAATTCAATAATGAATAAAAACTTCCAAGAATTAGATTGGTGTATTTGAAATAACCTAATAAAATTAAGTTGCAACTTATAGAAATGAGCAATAGGGCTTTACGAAAATTTTTATTGGTAGATTGATAAATCCATTGAGCTACATAATAATCTAAAAGTATAGAAAAGCATAAAATGATTAAGTAAATTCCTGAAGATTTGTAGTAAAAAAAGAAGCTAAAAGCAATTACCCAAAGGGTACGATAGGGTTTAATTGGATAAATAAAGGAATAAATGAATAAAAAAAGTGAGAACCAAATTAAAAAAATACCGCTTGTAAAGAGCATGGGTTCATCGGGTTTGTATAAAATTAGGGTATTAAAAATTTCTGACCAATTCATTTGAGCAGCAAAAATAAGGTTTTATTTTTAAGATGTCTAAGTTATGATTTGTTTATCCAGCAAAGAAATGCAAAAAGCCGGCGATTGGCACCGGCTCCATAAAATAATCAAAATTAAGGGTAAACTTATTTGTATATATGTTAATAAGTAACTAAAAATTCAATGGCTTTACATTTATAATATTAATGAAATTGAGTACGAAAAAACCATTAGATTTCTTTAAAATTTAAAATGAAAAATCTAAAATTTCCATTTTAAAGATAATTTTTCGGTATAATTTACAAAATCTATGACACTTTTTTCAAAAATTCCATGATGTATCAATTCACCATTTTCATTTAAATTATGATGGACTTCATGAAGTTCTAATACTTTTGGTGAAACTATGCCATACTGATTTAAGAAATTAATAAGTTTGGATATTAAAATCATTAAATCCACAGCAGGGAACTTGCCCCCTCTCCCAGAAGATACCCCCACCAATCCAAAAATTTTATTATCAAACAAATGTTTGAAAGTATTTCCTCCTAATTGGTGAAATAAATTCAATACATTAGCATTTAACCCCCAATTGTACTC
>CAZBPK010000013.1:0-44823 GCA_964493765.1 uncultured Bacteroidia bacterium
CACATTGCTTGAGAGAAAAATCCGCAACAAATATTATCTGGCTGTTGTTAGTTGTGCTGTTTATTTTCATAACGAAACAGAATCTTCTGTAAATAGATGTCTGTTAGACAATTTTCAAAGTGATGAACAGAAAAAATACAGAAAGTTAGTCAGTTATTTTTCATTGCTCGGTTCCGAGTCTCTTAACAAATTTCGCTTAGATAAACTTTTGCTAAGGACAAGAATAAACCAACAATCACAGTTGTTTTCAGATGATTTGTATGAGAGTTTCAAAAGGTATCTAAAACCTCCATACCATAAATTAGAGGAAGGGATTAAGATACAATACACTAAAGAACAAGAGGAGTTAATTTCAAGCAGAGCAGGTGCGAAACAAAAAATAAAAGGTGTTGCTGGAAGCGGCAAGACATTGGTTTTAGCAAAGCGAGCGGTCAATGCACACAAGAGGACTGGCGAGAAGGTATTGATTTTAACCTTCAACCTTTCTTTGAAGAATTACATACACGATAGAATAAATGATGTTCGGGAAGGATTTTATTGGGACAATTTTTATATCACCAACTATCATCAGTTTTTCAAGTCACAAGCAAATAACCTTAACATACCAATAAGGGGTCTTGAAGCATGGCAAGATACAGATTTTTTTGAAGGCGAAAAAAATAGAACGCAAAAATTTGGGGCAGTATTAATTGATGAAGTTCAAGATTTTCAAACCGAGTGGATTGAGATAATTACAAAATACTTTCTAGCCTCCGATGGAGAATTCATCGTGTTCGGAGATGAGAAGCAAAATATTTATGACCGACCCCTTGATGAAAACAAAGAGCCAATAATTAGAACAGTTGTCGGCAGATGGAACAGAAGTTTAAATTCTTCTAAAAGATTTACAAGTAATATTGCTAATGTAGCAAAACAATTTCAAAAAGAATTTTTTGCAAGCAAATATAACCTTGACGATTTCACCGTCACACAGACAGCGTTGGACTTTGAAACAAAAGCGATAGAGTATTATTACTTTGAAGAAGACTGGACGGTTGAAAATGTTTGCAAAACAATGCTTGAGGTTATTAAAAAATACAGCATCACTCCTTCAAACATTGGAGTGCTAAATTCAAAGGTTGAATATATCAGAGAGCTTGACTATTTAATAAGGCAAAAAACAAAAGAAAAAACCAAGACAACTTTCGAAACACAAGAAGTTTATGACCACTTAAAAAAGGAAGTTAAGGAAAATAATAAGGATAAAGACGAAAAACAGTTAGAAAAAATATTGGCTGAAAAAATTGAGGACATTCGCAAGCAAAAGAAAAATCATTTTTGGATGAACACTGGAACAATGAAACTTTCAACAATACATAGTTTCAAAGGTTGGGAAATTCACTCATTGTTTCTATTAATTGAAAGTGAAGATGGACAAAATGAATTCGGGACAAATGAACTCATTTACACTGGACTGACAAGAGCAAGAGTAAATCTTTTCGTTTTTAATCTCGGTAATGACAAATATGACAGTTTCTTTAAAAGTTATGCAGACAATTATTACAATCGTTAATGAGGACAGTGGACTCAATCGACAGGAAAGCAATGGGCATAACAGCGGGTTTAAGAATTGCGGCTAACGAGCAAAATTAAAAGTATGTGCAATAAATTTACTTTTGTGCTTGGTTGACAGTGCAATGCTCCGAAATCCCCCACTACCCCAAGCCGCAAAAACGTTAGCAGGCATTATAAATTAACCTTACAAATATAAATTTATATGGAAATAATGAAAGGAAAGTTATTAAACATACTTCTTGTAGTTGCCTCTCTAATTGGTTATTTAGAATGGGGTAAAGACAATAAATCATTTTTAATAGAAGCGGAGTTTGAATTACTGAAAAAAATGTTTACTGACCCTATATCAGCAGTTCACCCATTTACACTAATACCTCTTTTAGGACAAATACTCTTACTTATTACTCTATTCCAAAATGCACCAAGCCGAAAATTAACTTATTTAGGAATTTCCTCCATAGGCCTCTTATTAGTGTTTATGTTTTTCATTGGAATAATTGGTCTTAATCTCAAAATATTGGCTTCCACATTACCGTTTATAGTAATTTCTCTACTAACAATTAAATACCAACGGAGTTTATACAATGAAAATTCAAACGCATAATATAAGTGAAAACCAAATTGCTGAAGTAATTTCGGAAAATACTATTATAAATAACATAGAAGACGGATTAAACCTTTTAGGTGATTTGTATTATCAAGGATTTGATAAGATTATTATTCACGAGAAAAATATAACACCTGATTTTTTTATCCTGAAAAATGGAATAGCAGGGGAAATACTTCAAAAGTTCTCGACTTATCGGGTTCGCTTAGCTATAGTTGGCGACTTCTCTAAATACACAAGTAAAAGCCTAACTGATTTCATAAATGAAAGTAATAAAGGAAGACATATCAATTTTGTTAACTCTACGACAGAAGCAATAAATATTCTTTCAATCAAATGAATACAAAAGACATAAATATGACAGGCAAAATTCTCGACCAAATGGTTGAAATACCAAAAGGAATAATTGAATTACGTGATGACAGAATCAAAGAAAAATGGACTGTAGAAATTGAACCTTTCTTGCTAAGCAGGTTTCCTGTTACGCAAGACTTATATTCTGAAATAATCAATGAAAATCCAAGTACATTTAAAGGAGACTTACTTCCTGTTGAAACCGTAACCTTTAAAGAAGCTGTAATTTTTTGTAATAAAATTTCTGTTCTATTTGGCTTGTCGCCTTGCTATGCAATCCAAGAAAAAAGTGAGGATATAACGTTTGAAAAAACAGCAAATGGTTTTCGTTTACCTACAGAAGCAGAATGGGAATATGCTTGTAAGGCAGGAACAACAGGGATTAGATACGGGGAATTGGACTTGATAGCTTGGTATAAAGACAACTCAAACCAAACAACACATAACGTTGGACAAAAACAACCTAATGCGTGGGGACTTTATGATATGTTGGGAAATGTTTGGGAGTGGTGTTCTGACCTATACGACATAGAAGTTTACGGCACTTACCGCATTTTTCGTGGTGGCGGATTTTCTGACGAAAAAAGGAGCATAATGGCGACAACGCGTAGAAGAAGTCACCCATTAAAATTTAAAATTGAAGACCTTGGATTTAGAATTGCAAAGAACAAATAGATTAGAACAACGACCCACTAACAGCGCGTTTGCCACAATGGCGATTAACATGGTTCATTGAACATTCTGCCCCGCATCAACTTTTGTAGTGCATTGACAGTTTTGTATCCTGGAATCTCCCTGAACTGAAAGCCCGAATTGTTTCTCAAACGCGTCTTTGCTTCAACTCTTCCATTATTCTGCCTTAAAGAGAGAATATAAAAAATATTGCAAAAAAGAAAAATATTACATATACTTGCGATGTTGTACAGCATTTTCAGAACAGCAATACAACAACATAAATATGAGAAGTTTAGACAATCAAATCTTAAAATTACTATCAAACAATGATGTAACTTTTTTTATCCCACCATACCAGAGAAATTATGAATGGCGGGAAGATATGTGCGAAATCTTGCTTAAAGACATTGAGAAAGTGGCGAATAGCACAGATACACAACACTTCTTTTGGACAATTATTTACTACGCAGAAAGCACAATTTTAGAAGGACAACCAGACAAATATATTTTGGTTGACGGACAGCAAAGATTGACAACAACAATGTTATTTTTAATTGCCGCTCGTGATTGTATTAGTGATGAATTCTTAAAAAATACAATTGACTCAAAGTATCTGAAAAATAATAACGTCACTGGAGATGTGGAATATAAAATCAAATTAAAACAAGTTGAATCCGACTGGAAAGCATATAAGAACATCATTTTAGGCGAGCATTTAGACGCTAACGATAAAAAGTCAAATGTTTTTAAGAACTACAAATTTTTCAAATCAAAATTGGAAAAATTAGAACAGAACAAAGTACGGGAATTAATTGAAAAAGGATTAGCGAATTTTAACATTGTTACAATTCAGTTAGAGCCAGAAACAAACCTTTGGGAAAAACCACAAGAAATTTTTGAGAGTATGAACTCTCTAGGAAAACCTTTATCACTTGCGGATTTAGTAAGAAACTATCTATTGCTGGGAAAAACTTCGGCTCAACAAAATAATTTATATCACGATTTTTGGTTGAAAATTGAACAGAACTTAACAGGTGACAACAAGGCTTTTTCTGTTTCTACATTTATTCGTGATTATATGCAATTGATTGACATTGCAAGTTATAAGAGAGCGACTGAATCAAACTATAAAGAACTTTATCGTGAATTTAAAGAGTTATTCGGCGATGATAACCACGAACAACTAATTAAAAAAATGGCAGAGTATTCTAACGAATATGCAATTTTAGCAGGTTACAAATCAAGCGATAACAATAAAATTGACCAAAAAATTGCTGACCTAAGAACTCTTAAAGTATCAGCATTTCATTCTTTCATTTTAGGCGTTTTACGTTTAAGAACAGAGCAAAAAATTACCGATGATGATTGCTTGGCGATTTTAGATGCAATTTTTGTCTACGTTGCTCGTAAAAGCATTTTAGGAATAAGAAAATCAGAAAGTAGAGAAGCCGTATTATTTGCCACTTATTTTGACGAATTAATTTCAGCCCCAAATAAGAGAGAGGCGATGTTGGACATTTGTGCAAACCAAACATTTTCAATGCGAGTACCAAATGACAACGAAATTCAAGATTATTTATTGAGTGAAAAATCTAATTTTTACAATTTTGAGGCTAGCAAATTGTTGTTCAGTTTGATTGAAGAAAGTTTAACGAAAAAGCGCCCTGCTTTGACGGACAAGTTTTTACAAATCGAACATATTATGCCACAAACCCTTAATGATACTTGGAAAAATGAACTTGGTCCAAATTATAAAGTAGTTCATGATACTTATTTGAATAATATAGGAAACTTGACTTTGATTCGCCATAATCAAGAATTAAGCAATCATTCTTTCAGAGGCAAAAAACAGATTTATGAAAACGATACAGGAATGCAAATTGCCAAAGATAAAATCATCGACCAACAAAATTGGGGCGAGGAACAAATTAAAAACAGAGCCAAATATTTAGTGGAAATCCTTATCGAGAAAGTTTTACCAATTAGCGACCAGTGATAAAAAGTGAAACAAAAGCGAACTTTAGTTCGTATAAATAGAGATTATGTGCCATTCTAAAAGACAGTAATACAACGAAATAATTGTGAACAAAAACGAACAACTTTAATTGGACGACCTGTTTTTTTGACTAAATTTGAAACGACTTTTAATTGAATTGGAAAGTGGAAATATTGGGTAACGAACAACATAAAATTATTCACGGAGACGCTTTAGAAGCATTACAAACACTTCCTGACAACTCTGTGGATTTGATATTTGCAGACCCACCCTACAACATTGGCAAAAACTTCAACGGACACATTGAAAAATGGAAAACGGAAGAAGCATACCTTGAATGGTGTTACGAGTGGCTCGACTTGTGCATACAAAAACTTAAACCCAATGGTAGTTTTTATGTAATGACAGCAACGCAGTTTATGCCGTTTTTTGACATCTATCTTCGTAAAAAAATACACATACTTTCTCGAATTGTTTGGTATTACGACAGTTCAGGCGTTCAAGCCAAAAAATATTATGGTTCAATGTATGAGCCAATTTTGTTTTGTGTAAAAGACAAAAAAAACTACACTTTTAACACAGACGACATTTTAGTCGAAGCAAAAACAGGGGCAAAACGTAAACTTATTGACTATCGTAAAGCTGTTCCTACAGTTTATAGCTCAGAGAAAGTTCCTGGCAATGTTTGGGAATTTGCAAGGGTTCGCTATCGAATGGACGAATACGAAAATCACCCGACACAGAAACCAATCGCTTTACTTGAAAGAATTGTCAAAGCAAGTTCAAACGAAGGTGATTTAGTTATGGACCCATTTTCGGGAACATTTACAACTTGCTTTGTAGCAAAAGAACTTGGCAGAAATTCCATTGGTATAGAACTTCAAGAGGAGTATGTAAAAATCGGTTTGCGGAGATTACAATTAGCCAAAGAGTTTAAAGGCGAAAAACTAAAAAAGGAAATCCGCACATTTGAAACTAAAAAGTTGGCTACCGCCAACACTTTAAAGTTATTTGAAGAGCCAAATGGAAAATATATTCACAACAAACATTAAATCGGTCTTAGAAAAACACTTCGGCAAGAATGCTGATGATATTTTCGATAAGAGCCAACTAATTCAATACATTAACGAGAAAACCCGTTCTGCAAATAAGGGGTCAAAATCTCGTTCAAGTTTCGCAAACCTTTATGCTATCTATGTTATCATAGAAGATTATATCGACAATGGCTTTGACCAAAAAGGTGATTATTCAAAATACGAAGGAGCTGCGTTTGTTAAACTTTTCAAACGACAGAGAGAATTACCCTTTGGAAGCAAACTCCAAAATCACGCTTTGAACAACAGAATGAACTCGGAATTTCAGAAATATTTTCCAAGTTCAGATTTTATTCCAATACTTCGAGACCTTAAAACAAATCGTTATTGGATAAATGAAAATCTTCTAAAAATAAAGGTTGGCAAAGCCAATTTCAATATTGCAAAAGCTGTCATTGAAATTATTGATGAATACGTAAGAGCTAAACAATATGCTTTTCAGCGTTTTGTAAAGTCCTGTGAAGAATTGCAAGAGATTGGCAAAACAACACCAAAGAAAATTGAGGATTTTGTAATGGGTTTACTTGCACCAAATGTAGATGCAAGGCTCTTTGAAATCGTTAGTTATTCCATTCTAAAGTATTTCTATCACGACCAGCAAATATTTTGGGGCTACGAACTTGAAAAACTAAACAAAGAGAATTTGAAACTTTACAAAACAGGTAGGACAAATGCAAATGACGGAGGTATTGACTTTGTAATGAAACCGCTTGGGCGACTCTTTCAAGTAACAGAAACTTTGGACTTCAAAAAATACTTTCTTGACATTGACAAAATACAGAAGTATCCAATCACTTTTGTAATTAAATCAACCGAACCGACAGAAGACCTATTAAAGAAAATAAGGGAAAATGCCAGCAAGACATATTCAATAAAAGCCATAGTTGACACCTATATGGACTGCATTGAAGAAGTGATAAATATTCCGACCCTGAACGACAGATTTAGCGATGCTGTGAAACAAGGTTACCTAAACAAAATCATTGACGAAGTAGTAATTCAAAGCAAAGTTGAGTTTAATTATGAGGACACGGACGAGGACGAAGAATAGAAGAGTGACACATAACAGCAGTTTGCCGCAAGCGGGGGTGCAGTTCTTAGATTGAACTTTTGTGTTAAAATCCGCCACTACGCCAATATGTAAACCGTTAGCGGTCAGGCAAAAGAAGACAAAACAACTAATAACAAAAAGATAAAATGAAAATTGAAACAACTAATTTAGACCTCATTCCTTGCGATATTGAAATTCTGAAAGCAGCAATTCAAGGAGATGAAATTCTTGCAAAGAAGATTAATGTGATTGTTCAAGACAATTGGACAGGATTTGGTGTTGGTCCCTTACAATTTTCACTTGACAGACTCGCTGAGGGTGACGCAGAAAAAAACTGGTGGACTTATTTACCTATTCACAAGGAAGACAACAAACTTATTGGCAGTGGTGGATATAAAGGTAAACCAACAACAGACGGAACGGTAGAAATTGGTTATGAAATCGCACCAGCCTACCGTAATCGTGGACTTGCAACTGAAATGGCGAAGGGACTTATAGAAAATGCCTTTAAAGACACAAGAGTAAAATCAATAATTGCACATACACTTGGACAAGAAAATCCTTCAACTAAAGTTCTAAAGAAATGTGGTTTTGAAAAAGTTCAGGAAATCAATGACCCAGATCATGGACTTATTTGGAAATGGGAATTAAAAAGACAATGAATCAAGAAGCCCGAACCACTAACACGGGTTTTGCGTCAGGTGGAACTTTTTTCCTATTGGACAATTTATTATTTTCGTTTATCGTTCGTCTCGGTCGACACTGACTTCGTCAGGTTTCCCGCCCGAACGCAAGGCTGCAAAACGTTATGTGCAACCCATAGTATCTAAGTGGAATAAAATAATGTACGACAAACTTTTCAATTACTTATCACAATATGTTACGCTCTCAGAGGAGGAAAAAAGGGCTATTATATCCTTTGACACTTTTCGTTCGGCAAAAAAAGGCACTGTATTATTAAAGGAAGGACAAAAGTCCGATTACAGCTATTTTGTTCTTCAAGGTTGTATCCGAACCTATTATGTGATTGACGGTGAAGAAAAAACGACGGCTTTCTATACCGAAATGGAAGGCGTTACTCCACATTGTGTTATCAACAAAAAGCCTTCTGAATATTACATCAGTTGTGTAGAGGATTGTATTTTGGTTATCTCAAATACCAAAATGGAAACAGAAACCTTTGAAAAATTCCCAAAGCTTGAAACGCTTTGCAGAATTATGGCAGAGCAGGAATTAGCAAAAGAAAAAATCAATTTTGACGAATTTAAAATCTCATCGCCCGAACAACGTTACCTGAACTTATTAAAAAAACGCCCTGACCTTATTCAACGTATACCGCAACATCAACTAGCAAGTTATTTGGGCATAAAACCACAATCATTGAGCAGACTAAGAGCCAGAATTTTGAGAAAAAAGTAGAACGTAAAATCATTTCTTAACTTAAGTGAACGATTTATAGCCACTTGCCAATCTACTTTTGCAGTATCATTTAACATTAATTAAAAAAGATATGCAAAAGAAAATTTTATGGGTTGGACTGGCATTTATGCTGGTATATAGTTTAAATTTACAAGCTCAATATTTAAAACAAGACAGCACCTACAAAAAGTGGTTCATTGGAACTTCTCTCTTTGTAATCATCGGGAATATAGCTGATGGCGGAAATCCACCCAATTTTGTTCAGCTTGATATTGGATATCGGTTTACAGGAAAAGATGTCATCAGACTTTCTCCCAAAACTTGGAAGTATGCCTGGCCTAATGGCATTCATCCATTTTTGAATGATGCGTATGGAAAGCCGGAAGAAAAATTCCCGGGTTATGTTCGTGAGTTTGGTGTAACAGCGTCATATCAAAGATTTTTATGGAAAGGTCTCTATGCTCAATTGGACGTGATGCCTACCTATCAGGTCTTTGTAAATGACAACGGTAAGAAAATTAAAAATGGCTTTCAGATTTTCAATTCATACCGAATTGGTTATCACATAAAACTCTTTAAAGACAAATTTTTCTTTCAACCTTCAATATGTATGACCCACCGTGCCTATCATACAGAGTTACCAGATGGGTTTAAACAGTTGGACGATAAGTGGTCAAAATTTGTCTTTCCTGAACCAGGACTGAATATTGGATTTAATTTCTAAATTCTTAAAAAGTAAAATGAAAGCTGCCATTTGCACTCAATATGGTTCGCCTGAAGTGATTCATATTCAGGATATTCCTAAACCTGTACCACATAAGCATCAAATTTTGGTTAAAGTGATAGCCTCTACGGTTAATTCAGGTGATGTAAGAACAAGAAGTCTTGACACAAAGGGATTGCTCAAATTTGTGATGAGAATAGTTTTAGGTTGGTCAAAGCCAAGAAAACCCGTTTTAGGAACAGTATTTTCAGGTATAGTGGAAAGCGTAGGGAACAAAGTTTCTCAATTCAAACCTGGTGATAAAGTATTTGGAATGACAGGCTTCAATTTTGGAACGCATGCAGAATACATTGCCGTTAGTGAAAAAAGCCATGTTTTTCGAATGCCCAATAATGCCACTTTTGAAGAAGCAGCTGCCCTTGTTTTTGGTGGGCAAACTGCCTTGTATTATTTAGATAAATATAAAGTTAGTGAAAAAATAAACCCAACCATTTTGATATTGGGAGCAACAGGAGCTGTGGGAACTGCTGCCTTACAAATTGCTAATTTTTACAATGCTAAGGTAACTGCTGTATGCAGTTCGCAAGGGTATAGTTTAGTGAAAAGACTTGGTGCAAACAAGATTTTACAATATGATAAGGAGAGTTTGGCAACACACTCTGAAAAATATGATTTCATTTTTGATGCGGCAGGCAAATACACCAGAAAACAATGCAAGCACCTTTTAATTAAAAATGGCTGTTTTATCAGTGTAAGTAAAGGCTATGCATCTGAAAAACTGCATCAATTACAACAGATGAAAGAACTTTTTGAAAAAGGGCATTTGCAGGCTGTTATCGATAAAACCTTTTGCCTGGACGAAATCATACAAGCACACCATTATGTGGATACAGGACATAAGAAGGGAAATGTGGTTATAAGAATAAACTAAACAGCGGTCATATAGTGTAATAATACATTGTAATTTTGCAAAAAATGAATACTACTACAAAAATACTTGCAGTTGTCGTTGGAATATTATACCCAATATATTGTGCTATATGCACCCTGCAAAGTGTTAAAAGGATTACAAAAGACGAAAAATACCGTTTGGCTGATTACTTCCACACCATATTTGTATTTTGGATACTAACGGTTTTGATTGTAGTGAATTTTTATATTTTCAAGCAGCCTACTTTAAATTTTTATCCCAAACTTACTTTAATAAATTTCTTATTGATGGTTTTAGTATTTCCATTTGCAATTTTACAATATAGATCTGTTGGCAAGATTACAATCAATGATGTTCAGAATGTGAAGGAAAAGCTAAAAGATATATACTACTATTTACCTAAAACCCTTAAAGAATTGGTTGTATTTATTCTACTTTCATTAAGTGCTGGAGTTTGTGAAGAAATAATTTTCAGAATATTCCTTTTCCATTTTTTGAATGAGTATTTATACACAATAGGTGCAATTGTATTGACCAATTTAATATTTGCGTTTACCCATATAGGTAATGGTAATATTAATTTAATATCCTCATTTATGTTAGGATTACTATTTTCAACCATATATTATTTTACAAATAACATTTGGATAGCTATTCTTCTTCATATTTCAATTGATATAAATACTGGTCTCTTGGGCTTTAGAGTTAATTACTTGGAGAAAAACTCTTAAATCAATCATAATAATTAATAATACAAACAGGATAAATAATATGTTACGAATAATGCAAATCGGTATTCTCATTTTTTTAATCAGCAACCTGACAAATTGCAACGGACAGATAAAACAAGAGCCTAACGAGACCAAACAAACGAAACAAGTTGGTGGCGGTTGTGAAGGTTGCGAGTTAATGTATGTTGATATGCCCAAAAATATTTCAAGTGAACATACAAGTATCGGTTGGAATGAGGGAAAACAAAAACTCATACTAACAGGTAAAGTTTTTCAACTTGATGGAAAAACACCAGTCCCGAATGTTATTATTTACTATTGGCATACAGACGATAAAGGTTTGTATTCATCAAATAACGAAACACTTAAACAAGCAAAGGAACACGGCAAACTGCGAGGTTGGGTAAAGTCTGACAAGTTTGGTAATTATAAAATAATGACAAGCAGACCTGCAGCTTATCCGAATGATAATATTCCGCAACACATTCATTTATCCATAAAAGAACCAGGCATCAATGAATATTATGCTGACCTTTATTTTGATGATGACCCATTGTATTTAAACCATAAGAAAAAATACGGCAAACTTGATAGAGCAGGAACAGAAATATTGAGAGTTGTTTTAGACGGTAACATTCAAATAGCAGAGCATAATATTATATTAGGCTTAAATATCCCTGACTACCCGACTAAAAACAAAACAGACATTCAATCAGGTTTAATCATTGGCGAAGACCAACCTTCATTTATTCCATTTCATGCCTTTGGACCCGATAAAGGAACAAGAACTTGCCCAGTTTGTAAATACGGACGATTTCACGGAATAGTTTATTTTGTTGGCAACAATCCAAATTGGGACGACATTAAAAAGTGGCTAACTTCTTTAGAGCAAGAAAGTGTTGCACGAAGTAAATATTTGAAAGCATATTTTGTTTACGGAAATGAAAAAGATTACAATAAAGACAAACGACAAAAAGAATTAGAAAACATTGGACTTGAACTCAACTTGAAAAACGTTGCTCTAACATTTGTTCCTTCAATGACAGACATAGAAAGTGAAGTAAACTTGAACAAAATAAATCCAAATGTTGAAAACACATTTGTAATTTACAGACACAGAACAATAATTGATAAGTACATTGACCTTAAACCCACAGAAGAAAATTATAAGGTTATTAAAGCAACATTAGACAAAACAAAAAGCGAATACGATAAATTAGATGAACCAAAACACGATTAAAAATGGGTATGCACATAACATCGTATTGGCAATAGTGGGGCTGACAGTTGTAAACTCAACATTTGTAATTCTATTGGGCATTTGTGCAAATGTTGGGCTGACGTTTTTCAAATGCCCCACCATCGCCAATACGCAAACCGTTAGTGCCAATGGTAGGACGACTGCGGTAGATAACAAAATTAAAATGAAAAAATACTCTTACTGAATGAAAAATTCAAGCAATATTTGACCGCTAGTACAAAAAATTTGTTACTTTTGAAACTTAACCATTAAAAATTTATCACTATGGCAATTGGAATAACTATTAGTGCAAAAGTAGCACGTGCAAAAAAAGACTGCAAAAGCGGTTTTGGATTATGCGACATAACTATTGAAATTGAGTTTGGAATACGTGCAATATTCACTGTTGACGAAGAAACTCAAACAGCAACACTTGAATTTTTGACAATTCCTCCAGGTAGTTCTTGTGGAGAAGAAGGATTTTTTGTTGACAGAAACGTTGCTTTACCTCAAAAAGCTGCAAACTGTTTAGGCTATGAAAATGTGAATGTTCTAAGAGGGGTTTATAATTACGACACTTGTGCAAGCCAATTCGGAACGGTAAAAGGAATTCAAGTGGAACTTATAAACCGAATTGAAGAACGCTAATGAATTCTCAAAAGAAGCTATTAACAATTAGCTTTCTTGTTGTTATATTAACTTTTATAAGTTGCTCTCCTATTGTTCGTCTAATTTATGGCGTTAAAAAGCCTAAAGTAGAGAATGAAGAATCGTTGAGAAAGTACTTAGAAAAAGTTAATATAACTGACAAGGATGTTTATACTCTTGATTTTGAAGGGTATAAAAAGGCGTTGGAATTAATAAATAAAAAAATCCCTGAGGTTTTAATCTTTGACAAAAATGGGAAACACATCCCATATGGCGATGAATGGGCTTGTAATGCAAGTGCCTTCGATTTTATAGAGAATTTAAACGATACGACAGTATACACTAATTCTGAAAAAGCAAATCTAAATAACCTTCCCTTTGGACTGTACTCTCTCAAAGGAGACAGCCTTGGTTCTCCAAAATTAGACGTATCATTTCACATTTTCATCTTTTGGGCAAAGTTTGCAGGAAAGTTGAACAAAAATCACGTAAAGGTCTGGGATAATCAGGCAACTAATAATACAAAGACAAGTATTAGGGTCTATAAAATTAATATGGACTTCCAAGAACATTGGGGCGAAGAAGTGACAAGACAATTAGAATCGAAATAGACTTCGACAAAAGTATTTTTTCATTAATAAACATCATGGAGAAATAACCACAGGCACTAACAGCAAATAAGCTCAAGCAGGGTTTTCGTGCTTCGTAAGACAGGAAAGTGGTAAATTTAAAGTTCAGTTCTTAGTAGCAATTTTCGTGGGGTAAATTCCCTGCCTGCGCCTATTTGCAAACCGTTATAACCAATGGTTGAAAACGGGACACATATCAAAACGACCGACAGTAGCACATCAAAACTTCGGTGCATAAAATTATTTGTGCATCGACTGACAACATCCCGATAGCTATCGGGACCGACCGAGAACGAAAATTTAGTTTTTTTGCCCTCGCACTTTAAAAAAAGAAATCCAACCCGCATTATAGCACATTGCCTTGTTCGCACAAACCACACACACATCCAAAAGGCAAAGAGCTATAATTGCCACGCACCACACATTGTTTTGTTATTTAACGAAAACAAATAATTGTTAATAAGTTTTTAGGCAATGAATTGTCAAAGTCGTTTTTTTTTTTTTATAAATTCGTTTTTCTGAATTGTATTTTAATTATTTAAAATTATATAACATGGCTATAAACATCTTCTCCCCCGTTTTTAAGTTTGCAAGCATTAGAAACCCAAAACCAATGGAGCTTGCACCCGATATTATTTCGGTGATGCCTGATACGACTTTAATTTTAAGTATTGTTTCTATTAATGAAAGTAATTCTACAAATGCACAAAAGCTAAGTGATACAAATACATTACTTCAAAACTATATCAATTCGGCTGATTTTATTAAAACAACTTCTGCATTTTATTCCACTGTTGATATAAATAACCCTACACAAGCAGGATTAGAACTAATGTATGACAATCTGATTGTCCGATTGCTTACAAAGAGCAATACCAATGAAGTTTACGGACTACTTTTAAAGTACATTAAAAAATTTGCGGCAAGCATCAATTCTACTACCGAAGATAAAATCAGAATCATTATTCCCGAAAAAATCACATTTCCTTTTACCGAATTTGAAGGCGAAAACAATTATACGCCTCCGAATGACGAAAGTCCTACAATAATTGGAAATATTATTAAATATACCGAAGTAAAAAACAAAATAAACGAAGCCAAGGAAAACAATATTGTAGGTATCGCTCCGAACAATAAGGTGTCAAAAAGAAATACAACTTTTCTTCCGCTATTGCAGTATTTTGGGAAAAGTAAAATTATCGTCAGCGATGCAAACACGTTTATCAATAATAAGGCAGCATCACTTACTACAAGGTCTGAAAACACGCACGATTTTCCTCAGACAGATGCTGCTTTAAGCGGCAATACTTCATTGAGAACTACTGAGGATAATAATGAGCTTAAAGTTTTTAATGAAGCCGAACATATTGCGCAGTTGAAAAAATTAGTTCAGCTTGCCATTGACCAAAATTTGACTGAAATAAACGAGAATGAAATTGTAACTGATGCCAGCTACAATATTATTCTTTCTGTACTTGAAGTAACACGAATAACCATTGAAGCTGCTGAAAAGAAAACAGATGAAAAATTAAAAGAACTGTATAAAAAAACAGACAAACTTGTTCCCGGTAAAACCTATTCGCTTATTGGAAAAGAATGGAAAGACATTACACCAATTGTAAAACCGGGCTATGTGGTGCTAGATGAAACAGGCAACCCTAATAACAATCTCCCCCGCAATAAATGGGAAAATAATTTTATAGACCAAGGAGAGCAAACACAAGTCAATATCCAATTAACCTTCAACAGCCTGGCAGACCTTGAAACCATTATTCAAATTGGCTTTAAAGAAGGATTTACCGCTGGACTTGAAAACTTAGACCAATACATTGAAGCACAATTTAAACTTCGTAAACAAAATAAAACCAACAACATGGCAAGAGTATCCACTTACCTTAATTTTCCGGGCAAGACCGAAGAAACCTTTAATTTTTACAAAAAGGTTTTTAAATCAGAATTTATCAACGGTGTACAACGTTTTGGCGATTTGCCGGCAGACCCCAACCATCCGCCTGTGGCCGATGAAGTAAAGAAAATGGTGTTGCACATTGAATTGCCCATTTTAGGCGGCCATATTTTAATGGGAACAGATGCACCCAAAGAAATGGGCTTTAACGTAACTAAGGGCAATAATATGCATATACAAATAGAACCTGATAGCCGAGATGAAGCCAAACGACTTTTTGACGAATTATCAGAAGATGGAAAAATTGAACAACCCATTCAAGATATGTTTTGGGGAGCGTATTATGGCAGCTTTCAAGACAAGTTTGGGATAAACTGGATGATTAATTATCAAAAAAAATAATTCATGAAAAGGTTAAATGTAGCTTACTGGATATTTACAGGTTTGCTAATTCCATCTTTAGGCTATGGTTCTGTAATGGAATTGTTGGGCAATCCGCAATCAGTAGCAATAATTACTTCTCTTGGCTATCCTGCTTATCTTTCACCATTTTTGGGTGCGGCAAGGATTTTAGCATTAGTTACAATCTTTACTCCTAAGTTTCCAAGACTAAAAGAGTGGGCTTATGCAGGACTTGTGTTTGACGTAATTGGTGCAACTTACTCACAAATTGCAGTTGGAAATCCTCTGACATATACCATATTCCCAATAATCATTTTATGAGTAATTTTCGGGTCTTATTACTTCCATCACAAACGGTTGACAATAAATGCTTAGACTTTGAAAACCAAGATAATAAAACAACGAACCGCCAACACGGGTTTTGCGTCAGCCTGGGTGAAGTGTAAACTTGGAACTTTGTGCTTCTATCAAAGTTTGTGCTTGGTTGACAGTGAATCGCTTCGAAATCGCCAACTTCTTGTAGATGCAAACTGTTAGCTGCAAGATAAAACAACGACACAGTAAGAAAAATGAATAATATCGACACGACAATAGAAAAACTTAAAGCAAGTCCTTTATTTTATCTTTTCCTTTCTTCGAGAGAGTTATTCCACTCTAATTTTTGGTTTTGGTTATCAACTTTGAATAAAATTGAAACAGCTAAACTTTTTAGCGACAAAACATTAGACAACAACATTACTTTCAAAAGAGAACACAATCAAAGCAATGGAGAATTCAAAGCTAGTGTTGACCTGTATGTGGTAGACAAAATTGCAATAGAAAACAAGGTCAAAGACTTTCCAACATCAGCACAACTTGAACGAATTAAACACTCATTTGGAAAAACTGATATTGAGTTTGTGCTTACAACATTATTTTGGACAAATGACTTGTCCTTTGAAGGCTGGACAGTCAAAACATATAGAACTATTTCTGATTCTATAGAACCAAACAAATTCACGAACGACACTTACTACCAAAACTTAATATCTGATTATAAACAGTTTACATTTAATTTATCCGAATTATCCGAACAGTTGGAAATAAAGCAGGAATACGATTTTGCCATTTCATTAAACAAAGTTCTATACGGTAAACTAAACGAAATAAAACTTTGGGAAGCTTATCAGAAATTAAGAGCAAGCCACTTGTTAATCCATTTTAGCAAATCAAACAGTCATAACCTAACGACAGCATATAGCATCAACAATCAAAAAGCAACTATCGACTTTGTTCTTGACTTACAAGACGGCTATAAATTAGGTGTTCAGATTGAGAATATACAATACAGAAAATTTGTAATTGGAAGAAAAGCAGGAAAATTCGCGGAAAATTTAATTGACAGCAACTTGTTTCTCAACAATACATTTTCAGGAAGAGGGAAAAAGCCTTACCTAAACTATGGCGACACTTTTAAATACCAATATGAAAAAATTAAAAGATTAACTTTTAATGACTTGTTTGAAAAAATAAACAATGACTTTCAAAACATTAATAACGAAATTGACAATATTAAAGAACAAATACCCAGCAGCTAACAGGTGTTTGGCAAAAAAGCGGGTTCAGTGGCTAATTGAAGCTTTGTACTTCGTATCAAGTTCGGTGCTGGCAGACAGTTTTGTACCCTGAAATCCCGCCCGAGCACAAAGCCCGAAAACGTTAGCAGTCAGTTTATAAACAACACAGATATACAATGACAGATAGAGACTATTTAAAACAGTTAAGAATTCCAACCAAAGACAATCCACTTAGACTTTTAATGAGTGCTTGTTTGTCTGGAATTACTTGTGGCTGGGACGGGACAGCAAATGGCGAATACCCGACAGCATTAAAAATACTAAAATACAACACTGTAAAAGTTGTTAAATTTTGTCCTGAAGAATTTTCTTTCGGATCACCAAGAGAAATGTGCGACATTCACGGTGGGACAGGTTTTGACGTGTTAGACGGGAAAGCAAAAGTTTTAACCGCGAGTGGACAAGATTGGACAGAAGGAATGATAAAAGCTTCTGAAAAAATGCTTGAAATTGCCAAACAAGAAAAAATAGAAATTGCCGTACTAATGGACATTAGTGCAGCTTGTGGTAGTCAAGTGATTTATGAAGGCAACAGGTTCTCTGACAACAAAACTTATCAAATTGGTGCAGGTGTTTCCGCGGCTCAATTAATAAGAAATGGGTTTAAAGTAATAAGTCAAAGAGATTTCGCTTCGCTTGAAATCTTGTACTCAAAAATTGACACAAGACACCAAATTGATACAACTAAACTTGACCACCACGAAATTGAGTGGTACAAAGAGTATTTTCAAAAAACTTGACAATTGACTAAAAATGAAAAAGAAACCAGCCCATAACAGCGGTTTGGCGTAATGGCGGGTGCAGTTCTTCAATTGAACTTTTGTGCTAAAAATCCGCCACCACGCCAAAAATGTTAGCAGTAAGTTTAACGAACGGCAGAGAAAACAAAATTTAATCAAAAAATGGAACGAACAATAAAAAAGACAGCAATGTGGACACTATCAATTATCGTTGGCTATTTATTAGTTGGACTAATAATACATCATTGGATTTTACCAATTAAAACACCTGATTACAGTGACTATTTTAAAGTTGGGACATCTTTCCATTCCAAATTAGTAGGACTTACTCAAACAGTAGTTAAGATAGAAAACGGAAATCTAACGACAGACATTAAGATACAACCAAAGTCAATGGGACCAGTGACACATATACATGAAAAATTTGACGAAATTTTCACGGTAAAAAGCGGGACACTTTCTATGCAGTATGGCTCAGAAATTAAAAAAATCGGAGCTGGACAGACAATTGTCATTCCCAAGAACACGCCACACAAACCATTTAACGAAACAGATTCGATAGTAGTAGTGACAAGCGAAATGCCCTTGGACTTTGCATATTGTCTTTCTCAAATTTATTCATTTTGGGATGAAAACGAAACCAATTCAAAACCGCCTAAAATTCTTTTTCAGCTTGCTGTGTTTGGTGATAAATTTGACTCATACCCAACAGTTGAGGCACCTCCAAAACCAGTTTTAAAAACGCTAAAATTCTTATTAGCTCCGACAGCAAGACTTATAGGCTACAAGAACTATAATGAAGACTATCGACCTAAATGAAATAAAACCTACTGCTAACACGGGTTTTGCGTCAGGCGGGTGAAGTGCAAACTTGGAGCTTTGTGCTTCGTATCAAGTGTAGTGCTGGCAGACAGTTTTGTGCTCCGAAACCCGCCCGAACGCAAAGCCCGAAAACGTTATCGGCAACCCTAAAACGACACACCACAAACATTGAACAGACGAAAAATTGAGCAAAAAAATAAAGACATTTAATACCAACGAGTTTTTGGACGAGTATATGAAACCCGACCCGAAACTTTACACCATAATCAAACAAGATTACGGACGGTTCTTTATTGTAAATGTTCAAGACCTAATCAAACTTTCGAAACTTCCAGTTCCACCGACAAGAGCAAGCACACACACTATAATCTATTTGACAAGTGGGACAGCGACAATGAACATTGGATTTAAGAAAGTGCAAATTCATAAAAATGAATGCTTAATTGTTCCAGCAGGATAAGTGTTTGGTTACGACAAGTATGAAATAAACAAAGGCTTTCTTTGCACTTTTGATAATGACTTTTTGCTCGGAAAAATTGGAAGTAATGAATTATTAAAAGAGTTTGAATTTTTAAACATTTGGGCAAACCCAATCATAAAACCTGACGAAAAATCAGCCAAATATATTCAGCAAACCTTTCAACGAGTATTTGACGAATACTCAAAAAACGGATTAAAAAATTCAAATATCATTCAATCTCATTTTATTGCGGCACTTTGTGATTTGCAATTAATCTACAAACCTCAAACCGATAGTAAGAGCAGAACGGCTATTATTTTGACGAACAGATTTAAAGAGTTATTGCACAAACACATTAAGGAAAAACATTTGGTAACCGATTATGCTTCAATGCTAAATATCAGTCCAAATCACCTCAATAAATCAATAAAAGAAGTTACTCAAAAACCAGCTAAAAAGTGGATTGACGAAACTTTGGTTTTAGAAGCGAAAGTTTTACTGTTTCAAACAAACAACTCGATAAATGAAATCGCAACGGAGTTAGGAATATACGACCAATCCTATTTTAGCAGACTTTTCAAAAAATACGAAGGAGTAACACCAATTGAATACAGAAAAATGATTGAAAAGTCCTAATCAAAGCATATTCCGTCCTAACAACTTTGGCTATCTCTTAGCTACCTTTGCCTAAATTTTAAAAGGCAAAAATGTTTCAATATTTACTCGTTTTTCACTCACTATTCCGTTGGCTTGTCCTCGCCTCTTTATTGCTTGCTATTTACAAAGCATTCGTTGGCTATTACCAAAACAAGCCATTCACAAAATCAGACAATTCTATAAGACATTGGACCGCAACAATTGCACATACGCAACTTATAATCGGAATTATACTTTACATCAATAGCCCTATAACTCAATATTTTTGGAGCAATTTCAGTGATGCCATAAAATATATGGACACAGCATTTTTCGGACTGTATCACTTTCTATTGATGCTTACTTCTGTGGTGCTTGTTACAATTGGCTCTGCGTTAGCCAAACGCAAACCGACAGACAAAGAAAAATTCAAAACAATGTTGTTTTGGTTCTGCCTAACATTACTAATCATTTTCATTGCTATTCCTTGGCCATTTATGCCTTGGGCAAACAGACCATATTTTAGAACATTTTAGTATGAAAAAGTATTTTACAACATCATTAGGACGTTTGCGACTTATCGCAATTTTAGAAGGCATCACTCTTTTGTGTATGGTATTTATTACTGTGCCTTTGCGATTATATTATGGTGTCAACACGTTCTCGAAAATTTTAGGACCAGTTCACGGTTGCCTTTTTCTACTTTTTATATTCAACACTTTACGCTTTGCTGTTGAGAACAATTGGAAATTCAAACAGACAACTTGGAAGGTTTTAATTGCTTGTATAATTCCTTTTGGCACATTCTACATTGACTACAAAATTTTACGACCATTAGAAACTGCCGAAAACAAATGAATATGATTTATGTGTTTAAAACAACAGTTAAAACCAAAAAGGCAGTCAAACAAATAACACCAAAATTAAACGATCTTCTTCCGACATCTAAATGGAATTTTGACCTTGAAGATTGCGACAATATTTTACGCATTGACAGTAAAATAGAAATTTCAGAATTGGTAATTCAACTACTTCAAGACAATGGGTTTGACTGTATAGAACTTGACGACTAACACGAACGGTAAGAAGGGCAGCCGATAACAGCGGTACATTTAAAAACTTTAAGAGAATATTTTAAAGCCATTAAACCCAAAGAATGGCTTTTTGAAGGTCAATGTTATGCTTCTTATTGCATAAGAATCATTCAAAAAATTTTCAAAAAGCGAAAAATCGAGCTGGAATACAAAAAGACGTAACTTTCCATAGTTTAAGACACAGTTTTGCAACCCATTTACATGAATCCTGTACAATATAAGAATTTCTCAAGAATTGTTAGGTCATAATAGTACTAAAACTACAGAAAGATACACTCAAATTAGTAAAAGAACTATCCAAAGTGTAAAAAAAACTTTAGGTAATTTAATGAAAAAAAGTGATAAAAAATGAAACAAAAGCAAATTTTAGTTCGTATAAAAAGATGCCATAAGCTATTTTAAAAAACAACAAAAATGAACACAAATATAAAGATATTGAAATATGGAAGAGGAAAATAACAAAATGGAAATAGTAAATCCGACAAGTTATGACGTTCAATTACGTGACTTTGAAGGTGGACTTGTAACTTTTTTGGAACAACATAATTTGCCATCAGAAGGTATTTTTGTTGGGGTTACAGAGAGAATAAATGTGTTCAAAAATTTAGAAGGAGTAATTGACCAAATTGCACCACAAGAAAAGCGACAATCTCTCTACCTATCAAAATTTATTGCAGGTGTAGCTTCAGGACTTTTTGATGCTGCATTAAACTATTTGTGGGACGAGACAATTTTACAAATCCGAAAAAGAGTTGTTCAATACGACCTTGAGTACTTCTATGACAATGCTGTTTCTGGCGAAAAACGTAAAAGATTGAAAGATGAGAATGACCTGACAAAGATTGATGATTACGACTTAATCAAAGGAGCAAAGGAAATAGGATTAATTTCTGAATTAGGGTTTAAACATTTGGAGTATATAAACTATATGCGTAATTGGGTAAGTGCTGCACATCCAAATCAAAATGAAATCACAGGACTTCAACTTATCTCCTGGTTAGAAACTTGCGTTAAAGAAGTAATTTCCTTACCAATTTCAAACTTAACAATTCGTATCAAAGAATTGTTAGCAGGAATAAAATCAACAACTATAAGCGAGAAAGATGCACAAGAAATTGCTGTTTTTTTCACAAAACTAACCCAAGAACAAGTAAATAATCTTGTTTCGGGCTTCTTCGGTATTTATACAAAACCCAACACAGATAGCCAGACAATACAAAACATCAACAAACTGCTTCCTCTAATTTGGAACAGAGTTGACGAAGATACAAAAAACACTTTTGGTCTAAAATATGGAAATTTTGTAGCTAACAATTATCAACACGAAAAGAAACTATCAAGAGAGTTTTTACAACTTGTCAACTCTGAAAGCTATATTCCTGACGACCTTCGCATTATTGAGATTGAAACCGCAATAAATAATTTGTTGTCCGCTCATAGGGGCATTAATAATTTTTACAATGAGCCATCATTTGCACGACAACTAAGCCGTATTGTTGGAGATCCTCCGAAAGTTCCAAAAGCATTGAGTAAAAAGTATGTCCTTTCGTTAGTTGAGGTTTTTCTAACAAATGGAAATGGTGTTGCTGTTTCAGCACAACCCATTTATGAAGATTTACTATCAAAATTAGATTCTTATCAAGCTAATGTTGCAGTTCTCTCTTTTACAGACACAGTAATATCAAGTAAGTTGCAATTCAGTTTTTGCCAACAAATGTTTAAAGAAATGTTGGACATTGTAAGACCAAGAATTACAACACCAGCAGTTAAGGACTTGCTTACACATATTGACAACTATGAGGGTATACCAGAGAATTTAAAATACGACAAGTCAATAAAGACAACGGTAGACAGTCTAAAAGTGCTACTAAAATGACGACAAAAGAGAACCACCACCCATAACACACGTTTTACGTCAGGCGGGATGACGTGCAAAATTGAAGCTGAGTGCTCCTATCAAACTTTTGTGCAAGTTGACAGTTTAGTGCTCCAAAACCCGCCACTGCGCCAAGCGACAAAACGTTATAGGGCATTTTAAAAGATGACTGCACCGAAACAATAACAATTAAGAAATGAAAGTAATAGGTTTCAATTTTACAAAAAACGACTTTAGGTATTGTGTTCTTAACGGGACTACTAACCCACCGACAATAATTGAAAAAAATAAAATTGTCTATCCAAATAATATGGATACGGCTGATTTAATGGAGTGGTTTGAAACCCAATTGTCGCTAATCATTGACAAACACCAACCCAATCAGATTGCTCATAAAATTTCATTGAATGTCACTACGCTTGACCAGATTAGAAATTCTTGCTACCCACAAGGTATTTTGAATTTATTATCCAAGAAAAAGAACATTCCTATTAACAGCTATTCGTCAAGTGCAATTAATGCAACCAAATTCGGACAAACAAAAAAGACTGACGTTTACGCTCACATTGACCAAATAATTGGAACACACCCACCCTATTGGGATAAATCCACAAAAGACGCTGTGTTAGTAGCGTGGTTTAATTTAATATAGATGACAGGATCGCCTTTGAAATCAGTCCAAATCCCTAAGTTAGTAGCGTGGTTTAATTTAATATAGATGACAGGAACAAAACTCGATAAATTTCAAATTATTGACCACTTAGGTAATGGTCATTTCGGACACGTATTCCTTTGTTATGACCCATTTCTTCAAAAGGAAATAGCAATAAAGGTTATCAAAGTTCCCGACCCCTCAAAATTCGTTAACGCTGTTAAAGAAGGACAAACACTTGATTTATGCAGACACAAACATATTGTTGATGTAAAAGACGTTAGAGCTTCACTATTCAATGGAGAGCCAGTAGTTTTAATAATAATGGAGTATTTGTCAAAGGGTTCAATCCAAAAACATATTGAGAAGCGTTTTATCACTGTTAAGGAAGCATTCAAAATCACTCAACAAAGCTTATTAGGTCTTGAACATGCACACAATAACAACGTGCTTCATAGGGATATTAAACCGGGAAACATAATGTTTGGAGATAATGGTGAAGCCAAACTTTCAGACTTCGGTTTAGCAATAAACTATCACGTTGACCCAAGTGATATTCAAGGATATAGACCGCACCAACCACTTGAAGTAATAGAAGGAAATCCTATGAATAAGCTTAGCGACATTTATGCTACAGGCATTACTTTATACAGGTTACTTAACAATACTATTAATCTTCCATTCACTTTTTCAACTATTGACGAATGGAAAAAAGCAGTAAAAAAAGACCTTTTTCCACCAAGACAGTATTTGCCTCATATACCAGACAAAGCAGTTAAAATACTTCACAAATCAATCCATAAATCAACCGCAACTAGATTTCAAAATTGCACAGAGTTTAGACAGGCACTTGAAAAAATTAACTTCAACATAGATTGGGTTTACATAGACAGCGATAATTGGTCAGGTCATTCAAATGGAGATAATTACACACTAAATAAGTATAGAAAAAGAACAGGTTGGTTTATAGACTTCAAAAAGAATGGAACACGTAAAAATGAACATTGTTACGCCAACTTACATGACGACAAAGTGGATGAAGTTTTCTTTAATACAATCAAAGACACAACTTTGGTATGACAATAAGCAGCGACATATAAAAAGAACAACGAACCGCCAACAGCCGCTTGCCGCAATGGGGGCTGACCTGGTTAAATCAATTACAGCGTTTCTATCAACATTTGTACTTGGTTGACAGTGAAGTGTTGACAGTAGAGAAGAAGTTTTAAAACTGTATGACCAACTGAAAGACAAACTGAAAATTTTGAAAGATCCGACAGAACCACCCTTTGGCGGACTTTTCTTTTACTTCACAGACATTGAAGGAAACATAATTGAAATTGCACAGAACTCATTTATAACGCTGGACAAAGACTAAAACGCAATTGACCATAAACCAATTGACCACTTATAAACTGACAATTAAAACGACCGAAGGACAAGAAAGCCGACCGCATAACACGGGTTTTGCGTCAGGCGGGCTGACGTGCAAACTTGGAGCATTGTGCTTCTATTCAAGTGTAGTGCTGGTTGACAGTTTTGTGCTCCCCTGCCTGCCGGCAGGCAGGGAAACCCGCCCGAACACAAAGCCCGAAAACGTTAGTGGCAAGTCTTACTAAATTCACAAAATAAAAAATGGAGTCCAGAGACCATTAAAAACGGGGCGTTACCGAACAGCCAAATGAGGGAAACAAAAATTCAGTATTATGAAAAATATTATTACGTCAACTATTATGAGTTTTATTACGATGTCAGTTGCATTCGGACAGACTTTCACTTGTGGAGATATACTTATTGATACTAGGGATGGAAAAAAGTATGCAACAGTTTTAATTGGTTCTGATTGCTGGTTTAAACAAAATCTAAACTATGGCGTTTATGTCCATAGTGATTCGCTGGGTACAATTCATTCGCAGCAAACAAATAATGGTATTCCAGAAAAATATGCTCAGCAAAATGACACAAACAATCTCATTATCTACGGTGGGTTGTATGAGCAAGCAGAGTTAATGAATTATTCAACTTCACAACAAGGACTTTGTCCTTCTGGATGGCATGTATCTACGGATGCTGAATGGAGCAATTTAATAACTATCGCGGGTGGCACCATGGTTTCTTCAACCGCAGGAATTGGAGGGAATGCACTAAAGGCGATTGGTGAAGGCGTAGGCCTAGGTACCGATGCTGTTGGCATATCCCTAAAGCATGGTGGAGATCGCGATGGATACGGTATTTTCTACGGAAAGGGATTAAGAGCCATTTATTGGACATCAACTTCAGCTGGTCCAGGGAAAGCATATCATTATACTTTATGGGCTACAAACGACACTATTCAAAGGCTTGCTTTAGGAAACATTACAACTGGATTTTCTTGCCGATGTGTTAAAGATGCAACAACAAGTTTTAATGAAAATTTTAATGAAGGCACTATTAACATCTTCCCAAATCCTGCAAATTCGGTAATTAATTTTCAGGTAAATGAGTTTTCCGGACAATTAGTTATTTTTAATTCATTTGGTCAGCAACTTAAAACTATAGAAGGAGTAAAACATGGAAGTAGTATCCAACTTGAAACATCTGAATGGCCATGTGGCATTTATTTTATACGATTGATTAACAGAGAAGGACAAAATCTAATTGTTCAGAAATTTGTAGTTGAATAACCTACCGCTAACAGCTCATTTGCAATAGGAGGGGGTTCTTCTCCGCAGACAGGTTAGTGGCATCCGAAAGTTTTTTATGCTTCGCATAAACATCAGTGGTAAAAAATCCGCCCTGCACAAATGCTTTTCCGCTAGCGGTCAGGCTAAAACAGTGCAACAACAAAACCAACAGACAAAAAAGCAATTATGAAAAATATTTTGACAAACCAATATATTATAAATTTTTAAGAAAATGATTTTAATTAAAGAACTTGACAACGAAAGACTTGAAGTTTTTTTTCATTACTTGAATATTCACATTTCTGAAAATGGACAGAATGGAGCATTTCTTTATTTTCCGCTCTCGAAAGAGCAGTCAATTTTATCTAGTGAATTAATGTTAAAATTCAAAGAAGGATTAAGCAAAAATATCGGAGAAAATGGATGGAGAAAAGTTTGGATTGCATCAAATGAAGAAGATAAAATTGTTGGGCATATTGATATACGTTCAAACAATCAATTAAATTCTGAACATAGAGTTCTTCTAGGTATGGGAGTTGATATTAACTTTCGAAATTTAAAAATTGGACAAAATTTATTGGAATTTATTATTGAATATTGTCGCAATAATCCCAAAATAAGTTGGATAGATTTAGAAGTTATGGCTAAGAATATTCCAGCAAAAAAACTCTACGAAAAAAATAATTTTGAGCATTTAAGCACCACAAAAGATATGTTTAGAATTGATAATATTTCTTATGACTATTCTTATATGACTTTAAATGTTGAAAACTAAGTTTAGTAAATATAAGCTAACACGGGTTTGGCAAAAGTGGCGGTTCATCGCTCCGCAGACACATTTGTGGTTAATCAGAAATTGGTTCTCCGTAGGGCAACCCTTTCTCAACATTTGAAAGAATTAAAGCCTACATCTGTCATATACTGCATCAACAGAGAAAATTTTAAGTTAGCCAAAGAACTCTTGAACAACGTTTTAGAGTAATTTAACAAAAAAAATGTTCGTATATTTGCGAATTACGAATAATTGTTCGTATATTTGCGAACTGAAATAAAAAAACATATAAAAATATGAGAGAGATAAAGGTATTAGGTCCGGGTTGCCCAAAATGCAAAACTACCTACAACAATGTGCTTGAAGCACTCAAACAATCCAACATTGAAGCCAATGTGGTAAAAGTGGAAGACATTGAGGAAATGATGAAGTACAATGTGCTCACTACTCCTGTATTGATGATAGATGGAGAATTTAAAATCAAAGGCAGAATTGCTCAGGTAAATGAAATTATTGAACTTTTAAAAAAATAATAAATGGAAAAACAAACATTAGTAAAAGAAATTTGCCCCACAACAACACAAGAGTGGGTTATAAAAGGTGCTTTATTAGTAGATGTACGCGAAAAAGATGAAGTAGAACAATTGGCGTATGATGTCCCTAACATTATCAACATTCCGTTGAGCGAATTTGAAGAACGTTTTCATGAAATTCCTACTGATAAAGAAGTTGTAATAGTTTGCAGAGGCGGTGGTAGAAGTTTAAGGGCTGCAGCATTTTTAATCAATCATGGTTACGACCCTGAAAAAGTCGTCAATATGAAGTATGGTATTATACGTTGGGTAGAAAAAGGTTTCCCAACAAAAGGGGATACTACCTCTGTAACCGGTGGTGGATCTTGTTGTTCAACTTCTGGATGTTGTTAATCAATTTTTTAATGTATTAATATAACAATTTGGAAATAGTGATTTTCAATAGGATTCAAGCATTTCCAAATTTCCAAATTATATAATTACATGTTTGACTGGTTACAACACTTCGCAGATTGGCTCATCTATTCCGTATTTGGTATAGATTATAGTAGCCATTTGGGTTCAGCCCTGAATTTCTTTGTGTATGACACATTGAAAATATTAATTCTTCTGTTTGTCATTGTTTTCTTAATGGGTATAGTAAACGCATATTTTCCTATTGAAAAGCTGAAAAATTACCTTAACAGAAAAAAACTATACGGTTTAGAATATTTATTTGCTTCTATTTTCGGTGCCATCACGCCTTTCTGTTCGTGTTCATCAGTTCCTTTATTCATTGGCTTTGTACAAGGCGGAATTCCTTTGGGAGTAACCTTTGCATTTCTCATTACTTCACCATTGGTGAATGAAGTAGCAATAGCAATGTTTATTGGTATGTTTGGGATAAAAGCCACCATCATTTATGCAACATCAGGCATTTTATTAGGTACAATTGGTGGTTGGCTTTTAGGAAAATTCAATCTAGAACCTTTGTTGTCTGATTGGGTTAAGAAAATTCTCGAAAACAAAATGCAACAAAGTGAATATGAAGAAGAAAAATTAACCTTTCGCCAACGGTTACCAGAAATTACTCGTGGCGCTTGGGATATTGTAAAAGGAGTAGTTTTTTATGTCATTATTGGTATTGCCATTGGTGCAGCTATTCACGGTTATGTTCCGGAAAACTTTTTTGGTCAGTATTTGGGTGGTGGGCAATGGTGGACAGTGCCGCTTGCCGTTATTTTGGCAGTGCCTATGTATGCGAATGCAGCGGGTATTGTTCCAGTAGTTCAGGTTTTTGTTGCTAAAGGTGTTCCACTTGGAACTGCTATCGCTTTTATGATGGCAACCGTTGGCTTATCTATACCAGAAGCCACACTACTGAAAAAAGTAATGACAATGAAGTTGATAGCTATCTATTTCGGTGTAATTACGCTCTTCATTATTTTATCAGGATTTTTATTCAACTTAATTATCTAAAATAATGAGCCACAACCATTCACATACTATCACAAATCGAAATGACATCAACATTATAAAATGAAAACACAAACACAACTTTTTCTGGAACTTTGGATAGAAGCCCGAACAAGGTTCACCAATCAAATTACTTCAATTTCCGAAGCTGATTTAAAAAAGAAATTATTGCCTTCCCAAAATTCAGTGGGTTTTCTTATTCGTCATATTGGCGATGTAGAATTGCTTTTTGCCAAAAATGTTTTTGGAGACAGCTCCGTTAAAGTTACTGCAAAAACAGTCATAGATAAACGAGATACAGGCGAATGGACTGATTGGGAAGGCTTAAAAAAATATGTGGCTGAATCTTTTGAGAAATTGAAATCAATAGTTGAGAAGCAATCAGACGAGGATTGGGAAACCACCATCACTACAAAAGAATTTGGCACTAAAACTAAAGCAGAGGCATTTGGCAGAATTATATCGCATACTGCTTATCACGCAGGTCAGTTAGCAATCATCAATAAATACGGAACAATTTAAAACAGAACAATTTAAAATCATAATAAAATGAACACAAAAAACATCATTTTCTCATTTGTAACATTTATAATTTTGCTTTTTACTGCTTTTAACAGCGAAGCACAAAACAATAAACAAACTTCAAAAACAACATCTGAAGCTAAAATTGAAGTCATTCAATTTCACTCCGAACACCGTTGTATGACTTGCAACAAAATTGAAACTTTGACTAGAGAGACTTTAAAGGCATATCCATACATTCCTTTTTCCTTGGTTAATGTAGACGACAAAAAGAATGAAAAGAAAGCCGAACAATTTGAAGCAACTGGAACTGCCCTTTTTCTTTACAACCCCAAAACAGGAAAGAAAAAAGACCTTACCGATTTTGCTTTTATGAATGCAGGTAACAAACAAAAATTCATAGAAGGATTGAAGAAAGAAATACAGCAATTTGGAAATTAAATAATGATTCAATTTGGAATTTTGTACTTTATCAATCAACATATTTCCAAATTAGATAATTAATTGATTATGCAGGGTAATAAAGAAAACATCATTGTTAAAAAATCCTTTGAGTTTGCTTTTAAACTGATTGATTATTGTGAGCGACTTGAATGTAAAGAACTGATTCTCATTCCCTCTAAAATTGTTGGCACTTCCAAAAAAACATTACCAAATTTTCAAATTAAATCATTATCAAATTAAAAGCGATGGATTGGTTAAATGAATTGGCACAAAACCAAGAAGCACCACTTTTAGCGGCATTTGCCTTGGGTTTATTGACTGCTATTGCTCCTTGCCCATTAGCAACTAACATTACAGCAACAGCATTTATAGCAAAAACTATAACCGACAAAAGAAAAGTACTTTTAAGTGGATTGCTTTACACCTTGGGCAGAGTTTTTTCCTATACCCTTATTGGGGCAATCATCTATTTTGGAGCAAGCAAATTTCAAGTTGCCAAACTTTTTCAAGGGAACGGAGAAAAATACATTGGCTTTGTATTAATCATCATTGGTTTGATAATGCTTGATGTCATCAAACTCAACTTCATTAAAGGCGGAAATTTTACTGACAGATTATCCGAAAATTTCAAAACCAAAGGTTTACTAGGGTCATTTTTATTGGGTGCTTTATTTGCTTTGGCGTTCTGCCCATATAGCGGTGCATTGTTTTTTGCAATGCTCATTCCAATGACTCTTTCTGCTTATGCAGGTTTAGCTTTGCCTGTTGTTTTCTCTTTTGGGACAGGTTTACCCGTAATGCTGTTTGCTTTTGTGATAGCATTTAGTATGGAAAAATTAGGAATGTATTTTAAAGCGATTACTCAAGTTGAAAAAGTAATGAGATTTGTAGCAGGTTGGGTTTTCATTTTAACAGGATTGTATTACATCAATATTTACTTTAAACTAATTTGAAATTTGAAAATGAAAGTATTTGGAAATTTGAAATTAGGAAAGTTATCTTTTTGGGTAGCCCTGTTTATTTTGACGAGTTGTCAACAAAATCAACCACAACAAATCCCTATAATTTTTGAAACAATCGACACCGACTTTTCTAAAGGACGACTCAACCACAAGCAAAAAATTATGATTAATGACTTAGAAAAATTTCACGGTCACTTGTGTGACGGCTTGGTGGTTGGGTCTTTGGCAATACAACAAGCAATGAAAGAGCTTTATCCAAACGAACCCCTTGACAGAACCAATTTGCGAATCGTAAGTAAACCATCACCTTGCTTGACAGATGTTGCTATATACCTAACAGGTGGGCGATATCAATTCAATACCTTCTATGTGGACACAGACTTTGAAGGGCTTTATATCATACAACGAATTGATAATTTAAAAACTATTGTCGTTTCCTTAAACAAGGGTGTAAAACCAGCAGCAATTGACAGTTTAGGAAACATTGCTATTCAGAAAAAACTTTCCCCCTGCGACATTGACCATTTACGGAAATTGGAAGACGACTTTACACAGACGTTAATACAATCAGACCCAACAAAACTTTTTACGGTTAAAGAAATTCCAAATTTCCAATGGAATCCTAAATCCAAAAATGATTATTTGAAGACAGACATTCTAAATAAGTATCTCCCCGACTGCAAATAGCCAACACTATTGTTTGTTGGTACACCAAAAGAGACACGACAAGACCCAACTCGACAAGAAGTAAATAAGAAAAGTGGCAAATTCTTAAACTATGATGGAATGGAACATCCTTGGTAAATTTTTCTGATAAAAAATTTTGCAGAATTACAATTCATTTCATATACTTGCATTACGAAAAAGATCATTTTGGCTTTGTACTAAAAACCCGCCGTAACGCAAAGCCCGAAAACGTTACCAGCCATTTTAAAATGACAATATATGACATTATTAGAGTTTAAAACAAAATTGGGTTTAAAAACAGTAAAAATATTGGGTGTTGATGGGCTAAAGCAATTCTACCATACGGAATTAAATGAGATGGACATTGGGAAGCTGGTTTCTCCTAAACAGAAAAATAGATTTTCAAATACTCTTGGAGACGATCCTAAGCTAGCCAAGCTCTATGAACTATTAAAGAAAAAATATTAATGCATATACACTGCATAAACAAATCCAACCTTTGAATGAAAGAATAACAGCCATGAATATTTTTGACTATTTCCAACATATCAATCTTACCAACGACCAACGCAATGCGTTGGAAAAGATTCATGCTTTTTTAAAAAGTGATGAGCGTGTGTTTATCCTTCAAGGGTATGCCGGAAGTGGTAAAACAACCTTATTGAAGGGTTTGGTCAAATATCTTAACTCTTTAGGAAAAAAATACCAATTGATGGCTCCAACCGGCAGAGCGGCAAAAGTCATCAATCAAAAAACAGGTTTTGAGGCTACTACCATTCACAAAGGTATATACAACTTTGAAGAATTAGTGGAAATAAAGCAAGGTAAAGACGAAAATATTGTTTCGTTTTTGTACTATTACAAAATCAGAGTCAATCCGGAAGTTCATGATTCGGTTCTGATAGTAGATGAAGCATCGATGGTTAGCGATATTTTGAGCCAAGGCGAGTTTTTCCGCTTTGGTAGTGGGTATTTGTTGCAAGACCTAATGACCTATGGAAGAATTCTAGAAGATACCACAACCAGCAAAATTATTTTCATAGGTGACCCTGCACAGTTGCCACCAATTGGAATGACCTTTTCTCCTGCACTTGATCCAAATTATTTAAGTGAAACTTACGAGGTTTCTGTTTCGCAAGCCGAAATGAAGGAAGTGAAACGCCAAGATGCCAATAATGGCATTTTGAGCTCAGCCATTAAAATAAGGCAGTGCCTTACTTCTGGCTATTTCAATGATTTTGATTTGAGAGAAAATGGACGGGACATTTTCAATCCAGCTTATCAAGATTACTTAGAAACCTACAAAGCAAAACAAGGCCCAAAAATCATCATTTGCTACAAAAACAAAACAGCACTTGATATAAACCGAGCTATCCGCAGAGATAAATATGGAGATGATTTACCCATTCAGGCATCCGATACCGTTATCATCGGTGCAAACAATTACCACTTAGGCATCATGAATGGTGAATTTGCAGTTGTTTCAGAAGCCAGTCCGATAGTGGTAAGCAGAGAGATAAAGTTTTATTACAAAGGAGGCATAAAACAAGAAGTGAAACTTACATGGAGAAGCATAAGCCTTGTTTTACGCGATGAAAGCAATCAGCCCAAAACCATAAACGGATTTATTTTAGAAAACTATCTATACGGTGATAATTACTTAAAACCCGAAGAGCAAAGAGCCCTTTATGTAGATTTCAAAATCAGGCATCCCGAACTTATAAAAGGTACAAAAGAATTTATGGATGCCATTATTAATGATGAGTATTTTAACTGCATACTTTTAAAATTTGGCTATGCCATAACTTGCCACAAAGCCCAGGGTGGGGAGTGGGCAAATGCCTTTGTTTTTTGGGATAGAGGAACGCAAGCCAGCTTCAACATTTATGAATCGGAACATAGCCGCTCAGGTAAGACCAATTCAGAATTTTATCGTTGGGCATATACAGCAGTTACCAGAGCATCCAAGAAACTTTTTTGCATCAATCCTCCGTATTTTTCTTCCTTTTCAGGCATGAATTTTATTGACGTGAATGTTCAACAAGCCTTCAATGAATTGACAGATCAATCAAATCCGATAACTGAAATCACAATCAATGAAGTTTTGCCAGAATTGGAAAAATTTGGTTTAGTTGATGCACCATTCACTATACAAGATCATTTTATTCAACGATGGTTTAGTTTGCGTAATCATTACATTGATATTGTAGGTTGGGAAAGGAAAGGATATGAGATACGATATGTTTTTCAAAGAGAATTTCAAACTGCAGCATTCAAATACTGGATTAATGGTCAGAATGTATTTAATAGCAATTTTCAAAAGCTACCTGCACAAACCAATTCTGATGAGTTATTTGAAACCATCATAAAAATACTAGATTCTGCTACTCCGATTGTAGTAAACAGGAACAACATTGAAGGTATTAAGACCCAAATTGAATTTGATGTAGCCATTGAAGAAGAGAAACCATTCTTGAAAAATCTATTCGATTTTATCAGTAAAGGTTTAACAAAAGGTGAAATCATTTCTAACATTCAGCATCTCGAATACCGTGAAAGATATACCATAGAAAATTCTGGACGGTCTTGCATAATTGACTTTGAATATAATAAAGCAGGTTTTTTCAGTAGAGTGCTTCCAATAGAAAAGAAATGTGATTGTCCCGAAATTCTAGACAGAATCAAGTCTATTGTAAACAAACTAAAAGAAGCTGATTATGTCATTTAAAGAAATCAAAGAACTTAGACAAGCAGGTAAGCTTGATGAAGCTTTGCAAATGGCAATTCAGGCTTTGGAAACAGAACCCGAAAACATTTGGAATAAGCGGGCTGCCGCATGGGTGTATTATGATTATCTCAAGAAGAACGCTCAACCGGAATCATTTGAAGCATTCAAGGAAAATCTTATCAAAATTAAAGATTTGCAATTGCCTGAAGATGAGAAAATGGTGTTTGATAAATGTGCTTGGCAAATCGGTAGTTTAGTTTTTACCTTACAGAAAACTGAGCCTGTTGATTATGGAAAAATCAATGAGTTATTTGAAATTATCAAAGACTTTCATTTCACCAAGCCCTCTGAAGCATATTCCTTTATTTACAAAGCCTTTCATAAAGGCTATCAATACTGGTCAAACTATCTGACTTTTGCAGATTGGTGGAATTTTGATAATCTTCGTTCTGAAGACCATTTAAAAGAGGAATTCAATGGCAAAAAGATGATGTCTATTGCCGAACAGGCATACATTGCCTATTGTAAGAAACTTTTAGAAGGAGAATCTTTAGATCCTTTTGGCAAGCAACGAGTAATTAACAAAGAAAAGATCAAATCATTCTTGCCAAAATTGGATTCTTTTATAGAAAAATATCCGGACTATCAATATCCGCCCTATTTCAAAGCAAAGCTTCTTTTGGCATCAGGTAGTGATGAAAATGTTCTATCGACATTTCTACCTTTTGCCAAACAAAAAAGAAATGACTTTTGGGTGTGGGAACTGATGGCAGTAATATTTTCAGAAGATAAAGACATTCAGTTTGCTTGTTATTGCAAAGCTTTGAGCCTAAAAACTCCCGAAGAATTTTTGGTTAAGCTAAGAAAGACTTTTGCTGAAATGCTCATTGAAAAAAAAATGTACAATGAAGCCAAAACAGAAATACAAAAAGTTATAGCAACAAGAGAAAAGCACGAATGGAAGTTGCCGAATCAAATAATGCAATGGACAGAACAAGAGTGGTATAAATCTTCCATAGCTAAAAAGGACAACCAAGATTTATATTCAAGCCACATCAAGCAAGCAGAGGAAATTTTGTTTCAAGACATACCGGAAGAAATCATTGCAGTTGAGTTTGTGAACGAAAACAAAAGTATGCTGTATTTTGTGAAGGATAAGCGGAAATTTGGATTCTTCAATTACTCAGGTAATTTGACGAAACCACAAATTGGCGACCTTTTAAAAGTACGTTTCAATGGAGACGGACATGATCGTTTTTATAAAATCCTGTCTGCTAAAAAAGCTGACTCTAATGTGGAATCTGATGCAATCAAAGATTTTGAAGGAACAATAAAGGTAATTTCTCCACAAAACTTTGGTTTTATAGAGAACATCTTTGTTGAGCCTAAAATTATAGAAGAAAGCAAGCTAGCTGATGGGCAGCACGTAAAGGGAAGAGCGATACTATCATTCAATAAAAAGAAAAATGAATGGGGATGGAAAGCAATAGAAATCAAATAGCCAACCCTCACAGCCACACATTGCCAAACCGCTCAAGCTTACGCTAAATACCAAGCTTAGGCAAAGAGAATGTCTATCTCAATCCACGACCAAAACGTGTGTGTAATTTGAAAAATTTAATGTATATTTGCAACGTGTATATTTTGCCTATGTTCCAAATGGCTAGGACTCAAAATCTACTTAAAAAATAAATTTCAAAATAAAAATATGGAGGATAACAATACTTACGAAGCAAGACTTGACAAAATATTTGGCAATGGTTCAATGTGGAAACATAGATCATTTAGGACAATTCTTGACCCTTTTTCACATGAGTGGAGTTACACTAACTACAAAGAGAAAATTGAAATACTTGAAAAATTAGTTGCATCAGGTGAACCCTTATTAAGTTTAATCTTGGCATACAAATTGAGATATTACGAACAAAACAGGGACGACATTGCAACAAGCGTAGAATTTGCATTGATACAAATACTTCAATACCAACTAAAGAAATGAAAAGAAAAACCTTGCTTTAACAACGGTTTTTCGTCAGGCAGGCTGAAGTGCAAACTTGGAGTTTTGCGTTTCTATTCAGATTGGGTGCCGGTTGATAGTGAAGTGCTCCTAAACCCGACCAAACGCAAAGCCCGAAAACGTTAGTGGCAATTTCATAGCGATACTTGATAACAAGAACAATGAACATAAAACATAAAAATGGACTTTAAAATTCATACAACAACAATTTACAATTGCTCACTTGAAAGAGCATTTAAAGCACCTATCCTATGCGATGTAACTAAAGTTCACACGGGTTACGGACTTATGCCAGCTGTTACAAAGACAACAAATGACGAGAATTGGGGAAAAGTTGGATCAATTAAAAACATTTATGCTGCAAAGTCACTCACTTTTAAAGGTGGAGAGGTTTCCACAGACCAAATTATTGAGCGGATTGAAAATAAATACTGGAAAGTAGAAGTAGGAAATTTTAAATCTTGGATGTTGAATATTTGGAAATTTACCTTTGAATGGACAACAAATGAAATAGAACCCAATAAAATAAAAATTAATTACGATTATACAATTCATGGAAAGGGAGTTCTATTGATTCCTTTTCAATGGCTTTTTGCAAATGTTTTTTACAAAAGATACATGAAACAAGTGCTTGAAAATGTCAGAAAAATGGCAGAAGGAAACGAACCCTTTCTATACGAATAAATGAAAAACAGCCACTAACAGCGGTTTGGCTTAATGGCGCGTGCAGTGCTTCGCATGACAGACGACAGCAGAATAATGAATAAACAATTAACAACATCAAAAATGAAAAAAGGGTTTTTAACGATTGCAGGATTTTTGGTTTCATTTGTAATTGGGTTTTATCTAAACTCATTTCTTGCAAGAAAATCAACAACCGACAACACAGTAATAACAAAAACAGAAAATCAAAATAATATGAAATTAGGAGCATTTTCAATCAGTCTTAGCGTGAAAGACTTAAAGACATCAAAAGAATTTTATGAAAAATTAGGTTTCAAAGCTTTTGCTGGAAGTATGGAACAAAACTATTTGATTATGAAAAACGACAATGCACTCATTGGACTATTTCAAGGAATGTTTCAAGGTAACATTCTGACCTTTAATCCAGGGTGGGACGAAAACGCAAACAACATAGAAAACTTTGACGACATTCGTAAAATTCAACAGCAACTAAAAAATAGCGGACTTTCACTTACAAGCGAAGCTGACGAAAAAACAACAGGACCTGCAAGCCTTATGCTGACAGACCCAGACGGTAATGTAATTTTGTTAGACCAACATCGTTAATGTTTAGCATTTTTGGTGGTGACGTGCAAACTTGAAGATCTGTGCTTCTATTAATATGCAGTGCAGGTTGACAGTTTAGTGCATAACTATGGGCAAAATCAGTTGTTTTTTGGAAAACAAGACACCGAAGAACTTACTATAAATGAAGAATGTTACATGTTTTGTAGTAAGGCAAATGGAACAAGACATAAACCAAATATCAAAGACTACAACTCTTTTGACAATCTTATTCAATGGTTTTGGGTTATGGAGTTGACCTGCTTCAAAGAAATGTTTTTACAAGAATGAATCATTTGTTCAACTTTAAAATGATAGAGCATTGAAATCTTTCAACATTCTCATATTGTTTTTAGAGCCACTCACAGGCTTTAAAAATTTTTCCCACCGAACGATGAACATTTCTAAATAATGGATATATTTGACCCAAAATAATTTGTGTAAATGTGCAACGTAACTTCTACTTTGAGTAAACTAAACATATACAACACACCAGATCACAAAACTAACCCATACTTTGGAAGTTTATAGCCTTTAACAAGAAGCAGAAAAACAATATAAAATAAAAAAATATATGCCCACTAAGTTTTTTACCAATCAAGAAGGCAACAGCCTACTCAAAAAATTTGAAGGAGTTTTTGCAAATATTGACAGCATTCATCATTTTGATGCACTTGTTGGTTATTTCAGAGCATCAGGTTATTTCAAGGTTCGTCCATTCCTTGATAAGATTCCCAAAATCAGAATTTTGGTAGGCATCAATGTTGACAAACTCATCAAGAAGTATTACAACAAAGGACAACTTTACCTTGATAATCCCGAGGAAACCAAAACCGAATTTTTACAAGAAATTATCAAGAACATTGAGGAAGCAGACTATGACGAAAAAACAGAAAAAGGAATCCTTCAATTTATTGATGACCTTATCAGCGGCAAGATTGAATTAAGGGCTCACCCTAAAAAGAAACTTCATGCCAAAGTGTATATTTTTCGCCCTGCATCCTTCAATGAATACGCACCTTGCGAAGTAATTACAGGCTCTTCCAACTTCACCGACGCGGGACTGGGGGCTGACCCCGAAGCCAATTACGAATTTAACGTAAGCCTGCGAGACTATGACGACGTCAAATTTGCCACCGACGAATTTGAAAGACTATGGAACGAGGCTGTCCCAATCCTTCAAACAGAAGCAGAAACCATCAGAAAAAAAACTTATTTGCGTGATGATTTCACTCCGTTTGAACTCTATATCAAAATGTTGATTGAGTATTTCGGAAAACGCGTTGAATACGACCCCTACAACATTGACCTATTGCTTCCGGACAAATACATGCGTCTCAAATACCAATCCGATGCCGCAAACCAAGGCTATGCGATTATGATGAAACACAATGGTTTTATCCTTGCTGATGTAGTAGGATTAGGGAAAACTATTATTGCCTGCATGGTGATTAAAAAATTCATTTACGAAAATGGAACCCACACACGAATTTTAGTGGTAGTTCCGCCCGCATTAAAATCCAACTGGAAAAGAACAGCCGAAGACTTTCAAATCAAAAATCATTTCGATTTTATCACCATTGGAAGTTTGCACAAAGTATTGGACGAAAATGATTATTCCTATTCCAATGCCGATATATACGACCTGATTGTGGTAGACGAATCCCACAAATTCAGAAACGACTATACCGAAATGTATTTGGCTTTGCAGGAAATTTGCAAAAAGCCAAGAAGCAGACCTGCTGAAAATGGCGATACTCGTAAAAAAGTTATTCTCATTTCAGCCACACCGCTCAACAACAGACCACAAGACATCGAAAATCAACTTTATCTCTTTCAAGACAGACGAAACAGCACCCTAGAAAACATCCGTAACCTGCAAGTGTATTTTAAGCCAATCAATGAGCAATACAAAGCATTAGCTACTCAAAAAGAACTCAACATTAAAAAACTCAAATCCCTTTTCCAAAAATTAAGAGATGATATTATTGAACCCTTAGTAATCCGTAGAACCAGAACAGACATTGAAAACAACAAAGAATATTTGGAAGATTTGAAAAATCAGGGCATCATTTTCCCGAAAGTAGATGACCCTATTTCCTTGTTTTATGAATTAGATGACAAATTAGCAACCCTGTTTTACGAAACCGTTTCATTAATCACCGGATTGGACGAATACGGAAATGAAACGGACGGTTTAGGTTATTATCGTTATCGTGCCATTGAATTTTTAGTCAACGAAGAGGATAAAAAGATTTATGGTAACGTACAATCCATTTCCACTCTTTTGAGTGCTATCATGAAAACGTTATTAGTGAAGCGATTAGAAAGCAGTTTTTTTGCCTTCAACCAATCTATCCGTCGCCTTCAAGAAGCCATCAAAAACATGATTGAAATGTTTCAAAATGACAAAATATTTATTGCCCCTGACCTTGATATCAACCAACTTATAGAAGAAGGTGTAAGCTATGACCAAATTGAAGACAAAATAGACGAAAAAGGCGGAAATAATAAAGCATTTAAAATCGCTGATTTTCACCCCAATTTTATTGAATTCCTAATTTCTGATAAGCAAAAAGTGGACGATTTAGTCTCACGTTGGAATAAGGTAGAAAAAGACCCTAAACTTCAAACTTTCAGCGAAAAACTCAAAACAGAATTTTTCAAAAGCGAAAAACACAACCCAAGTAGCAAGTTGGTCATCTTCACCGAATCCAAAGAAACTGCACAGCAATTATCCGAGCATATCAGCACGAACTTCAATTATCGGATATTAACAGTAAATTCTGAAAACCGAAATTCCCTAGAAAACACCATCAGAGAAAATTTTGATGCCAATCTCGAAGAAGAAAAATGGAAAAATGATTACGACATCATCATTACCACCGAAGTGTTGGCAGAAGGTATCAACTTGCACCGTAGCAATATTATTGTCAATTATGATGTTCCTTGGAACGCTACCCGTTTGATGCAACGTATTGGGCGTGTCAACAGGATTGGTTCAAAAGCAGAACAAATTTTTGTGTATAATTTTTATCCTTCAGCGCATGGGGACAAGCAAATCCAATTGGTCAATAACGCACTTAGAAAACTTCAAGCCTTCCACACCGCTTTTGGCGAGGACAACAAAATTTTTTCTTTGCTCGAAGAAAAAGGCGAAGGCGCTTTATTCGGTAACAAAATTCAAAAAGAAGAAAGCGAAATTCTTAATTATCTCAACGAGTTGAGAGATTTCAAAAAGAAGCATCCCAAACGCTTTGCTGAAATTGCAAAAATTCCCCATAAAGCAAGATGCGGTAGAAAAGCAGATGAAGAGCATCAACTTACTTTGATGGAAGCCGAAACAGGGGAAATGAACTATCCACTTCAAAATACTTCGCTTACTTATCTGAAAAGCGATAACCACCCAGGCATTTTCTGTCTGATTACGCCCGATAACAATATCATTGAATTGAATTTCCTACAAGCCGTTAAACTATTTAAAGCAAACGAAAATGAAAAGCCTGTTCCCCTGCATTCATTGCACTACGAACAAATCCTAAAAGGACTTGAGTATTTCCAATCTGAAAAAAATCAACAAAATGTGCAAGCTATTACAAGTAAAAACCTAAGCCCTGCGGAAAAAGAAGCAATTAGTAATATCAATGCCATTATCAAAGTAGCACCCACAGAACAAAAGCGAATGGCATTACAACGCACACTTGAACTGATAAAAAAGGGAACTTATGACTCTAAAGGCTTACCCCAATCCATTAACGATTTTTTTGTAGATAATGACAAATTGCTCAAAGAACCTACCAAGTTTGTGGAAAAACTCTTTATTGACTTGCTTGATAAATACAACCTTTCATCCAATACCGAAACAGACCAAGAAAAAATCACACAACCAAGCATCATCAATCCTAAAATTGTTTTAACCCAAAGTTTTATATAATATGGCAGACAGAAAACAATTACAAACCGCATTACAAAAACCTTACGACAGAATACTCTTCGCAAAAGACGTATTAAGTCCTGTTTTGGGTTCATGTTTGAATATAAGCACTCGTCCCGTTCCTGTATCCGTACAGCTCAATATTTCGGAACAAGCCATTATTCAATCCGTTTCTATTTACGGCACTATCTATTTGGAAGATGGAACGGAAATCACTTGCTATGAAATAGTGTTGCAACCTTCGGTGCGTATTGAACACAACAAAGTAGCCATTCAGCGGTATGTAAGAAAACTCCTTATTGCTGGGCAAATGGCTTTGGTCAACTTTATTGCCCCTCAAAACAAAAACGTCTGGCGTTTGACTCTGGTTGCCAAAGACAGCATACTGACAGAAAAAGGCATTCAAGAAAAAACTACTCACACCAAACGTTACAGCTTTTTACTTGGTCCTTCGGAAAGTTGCAAAACAGCCGCAGAACGCTTCGAATTATTAAGTACCGAAAAGCAAATCACTTTTCAGGCTTTGGTCAATGCTTTTTCTGTTGAAAAACTCAGTAAAGTATTCTTTGATGAATATACCCTGCATTACCAAAAATTTTGCGATTATTTACAAGAATCCCAATTCAGGAAATCCGTTTTTAACATCTCTATTTCGGCAGATGCCCCCAAAGAAGAAAAAGACAAAGCCTACAAACCCATTCGGGATTTTGTAAAAAAACTCTTAGGGCGCATTGTATTTCTGTATTTTGTACAGAAAAAGGGCTGGCTCGGAGCAAGTGATACTGACTACAAAGATGGCATGCCCGACTTTATCCAACAACTTTTCCTACAATCAGGCGGTAATGAAGCTTTTTACAGCACTTGGCTCACCGTGTTGTTTTTTGAGACCCTGAACAAACCACGTCACAACGATGATTTTACAATGCCTAATGGCAAAACGGTAAAAGTGCCTTTTCTCAATGGTGGTTTGTTTGATAAAGAAGATTTTGACGAAGCCCTGTTGACCTTTCCTGCTCAACTGTTTCATCATTCTGAATTTGAAGAAATGCCCCTGACCCCTAAAAACCCAACCCAGGCAAGAGGTTTTCTTGACTTTTTAGAGGCTTTTAACTTTACCATCTTTGAAGATAGCCCCGACGACCATACCGTAGCCGTTGACCCCGAAATGCTTGGACATATTTTTGAAAACTTGCTCGAAGACAATAAAGACAAAGGCGCTTTTTACACCCCCAAAGAAATTGTGCATTATATGTGTCAAGAGAGTTTAATAGAATACCTCAAAACTTCCCTTTGCAAAGACGATATACAGTCTAAATCAGGCACGACGCTAAATTCCCCTCCTGTGAACGATACACAGTCTAAATCAGGCACGACACTCAATTCCCCTCCTGTGGACGATATACAGTCTGAATTTGACACGACGCTAAATTCCCCTCCTGTGGACGATATACAGTCTAAATCAGGTGCGACGCTAAATTCCCCTCCTGTGGACGATATACAGTCTAAATCAGATGCGACACTAAATTCCCCTCCTGTGGACGATATACAGTCTAAATCAGGCACGACGCTAAATTCCCCTCCTGTGGAGGGGGACGGGGTGGTCAAAAGAAACTCCCAAAGCTACTTCAACCTCCCATACAACCCCACCTTAAAAGAACGTGCACGAGAACTCAGAAAAGCAGGAAACCTCTCCGAAGTCCTTTTCTGGAACCGTGTTAAAAAAGGGCAGTTTAAAGGTCTTGACTTTGACCGACAAAAAATTATTGGCAATTACATAGTGGACTTTTTTTGTGGAAATTGTAATGTAGTGATTGAAATTGACGGAAGTAGCCATGATGATAAAGTAGAATATGATGCACAAAGAGATGCATATTTGAAATCATTAGGTTTAACGGTTATCCATATTCCGGTAAAAGATATCATGCGTAATTTGGACGGAGTAATGGCAATGCTTTATGAACACCCCGCTTTTAAGGAGGAAAAACCACCCCGTCCTACGGACACCCCTCCTGTGGAGGGGACTTTGGAAGAGGCAGTGATACGGAAGCAAGAGCCTTTGGAGGGGACTTTGGAAGAGGCAGTGATACAGAAGCAAGAGCCTTTGGATGGGAATTGGGAAGATGCAGTGATAAGGCTGGTAAAATATAAAGATACTTCTTTACTTAAACCACTTGCAGCTGAACTAATTAACAATGCCCTTGACACCGTAAAAATTTGCGACCCCGCCATTGGTTCGGGAGCTTTCCCTATGGGATTATTGCAAGAAATATTCGCCATCAAAGAAATCATTGCTTACGAACTAGAACAGCCTTGGAAACCCGCTGAAGTAAAAGAAAACATTATCCAAAATTCTATTTATGGCGTAGACATTGAAAAAGGTGCCGTAGACATTGCCCGTTTACGGTTCTGGCTCAGTTTAGTAGTAGACGAAGACAAACCCCGTGCTCTGCCCAATCTCGATTACAAAATTGTTGTAGGAAACAGCCTAGTCAGCAAATTTGAAAATGAAATCATTGAAATTGATTGGGAACGAAAAAGTAGCGTCGGTAAAGCAGATACCTTTGTCCAAAACATACAACGACTGTTGAAAGAAATTGCTCAAAATCAAAAAAACTTTTTTAAACCCAATAACAAAGACAAAAAGAAACTGCAAGCAGAAATCCGTAATCTCAAACTGGAATTGCTGATTAACCAATTATCTTTCAATAAAGAAAAATTCTTAGCCCATAACGTAGAAAAAGGAGGTTTCGCACCTACCGCAAAAGATTTGAAGCACAATCAAGAACTAAAACAAAAAATTTATGACTTTGACAGGCTTATCACCAAACTGCAAAAACTCAAACAAAACCCTGATGACCCTTTTGTCCATTTCGATTGGAAATTAGATTTTCCCGAAGTCTTAAATCCTTACTTGGTCAATGGAAACGCAGGATTTGATATTGTGATTGGAAATCCGCCGTAT
>CAZBPK010000014.1:0-3608 GCA_964493765.1 uncultured Bacteroidia bacterium
TTATATAAGTATTCAAAAAGCATATCTAACTTATATTCAGACCATTTACTGCAGCTACCAAATTGTGGTAGAATTTGATGCTCACTTTTAGTAAATTTTGAATTACCTTTTAGAACATGTATTAAATAGTTTTTTGAAAATCTACTTTCTAATACTTGAACTAATTGAAGCAAATTCAATACTTCGTGCTGAATGTTTGTACTTTCCATCTTGACTAATTTTTATGATACAAAATTGAAGTAGATATTTAAAAACTCATTGGAAAAAATAACTTAATAGTATCATTCAATTAATAAATAGGTCATATTAAAAAATTGATTTTTAAATTTTTAAAATGATTTTTGGGCTTATCAGTTTCTATTTAAAAAAATAAAAATTTGTCAGTTTAAAATACTTAGAATAAATTTGCGTAAATACTCAATTGAAGCGAAAATAGTATTAAGTTGTGGAAAATATTGAATTAGAAATATTAGGATTATCATCCGCGCTATCGTCTAATAATAGTACTTATGCGTTAATTCTGAAAGAAGTAAATGGAAAAAGACGTCTTCCAGTAATTATTGGTGCTTTTGAAGCTCAAGCAATTGCATTAGAATTAGAAAAATTTAAAAGGCTAAGACCTCTTACTCATGACTTATTTCATGATGCTATTCTTAAATTAGATTCTACTATTCAAAAAATTGTGATTGATGATATTAGAGATGGAATTTTTTATGCAACTATTTTTATTCAACAAAATAATGGAAATATTGTGGAGTTAGATGCTAGACCCTCTGATGCTGTTGCTATTGCAGTTCGTTTTAATTGCCCTATTTTTGCAAACTATAAAGTAATGGAAGATGCTTCTGTTTTAGTCAGTGATGAACAAGTAGAAGAAGATGAATTACCTGAAAATAAACCTACTACTCCTTACAAAGCCCAAAACAATCCCGAAAAAGTTCATACTGAAAATATAGAACAAAAAATTGAATCTTTAACCTCCCAAATTGAAGAGGCTATTCTAAATGAAGATTACGAAAAAGCAGCTAGGCTCCGTGACGAAATTAAAAGACTGGAAAAAAATAAAGACTAAAATTTTAATTTATCTAAATGATTGATCCTTTACCCTTTTTAGGTAATCCTTTATAATTCAATAAAGTTATAAGTATTCAATTTCGTTAAATTTCATGAAAAGTTTTTTTTAGGATAGAATTGTATGTAATTTTGCATAACTAATAAGCTATGAATAAAAAGCATACTCTATTGATGCTTTTGTGGTTAATGTATTGGGTTTCCTTGGAAAATCATATTTCTGCACAGAAACTATATTTATCTAAGGAAAAATATAGTCTTTTGGAGCCCATAGAGTTAATTATAGAATCAGCTAAGATATTGGATATACAAACTGTAAGTGTTCCTGAGATTGATGGATTAGAATTTATTGGCAGTTCTCAAAATTTTAAAAAAAATCAATATCAAAGCGTTTATTTGTATTATTTTATATTCAAAGCACAAAAAATTGGTAATATTCAAATTCCTTCCTTTCAGCTTCAATCTAAACATTCTAAATTAGAGTTTAAAGGCAAGACCATTAATATTTACTCAACAGAAAATTTTACTCATTACCAAAGTAAAAACTTAAACAAAGAATCTTGGAAATTAAATAGCCAAGATGTAATTTTGGAAATTCAATTTAATAAAAATCAAGCATTTGTTGGAGAGCAAATTATTCAAAATGTAAATTTGTATATTAAAGACAATTTAATAGACAAAATATTTTTTGAACCTCAAGCTGTTCAAAATTTATTACAAAATATCAAAAATACTCAGTTCTGGGAAGAAAATTTGGACAGTTTACCTTTTCAAAATGTTTCTGTAGAATATAGAAATGGTATAAAGTATCAAAAATATTTATTGAATTACTCCTTTCTTTTCGCTTTTTTTCCAGGAAGTATTCACTACGAATCTATTCCTTTTAAAATAAAGAAAAAAAAGTTTTTAACTCATGAAATATATGAAAATCCTCTTGAGGAAGTAACCATTTATAGCAATTCATTAGATTTGAGTATTTCTCAAGTGCCTATCCCCAACTTATTAACAGGAATTTTCAATATTAATTATTCAAAACTTCCTACAAAAATAAAATTAGGCGATAAAATTGACTATAAATTTACAATTAGCGGAAATGGTAACTTAATTACTATAAAACCCAATTTGCCCAAATTGAATAAGCCTTGCGACATCTTTGAGCAAAATCACAATTCTAAACAGTATCTTCTTCAAAATGAATTATACTATTCATTAGAATTTGAATATCATATTATTCCTAGTGATACTGGAGTTTATAAAATTTCTTCCATAGTATTTCCTTATTTTAATACAAAAACACAGAGAAAAGAATTTTTAGAAATTCCTGAAATATCCTTCTACGTAGAAAAAAATGAAGTTAAAGTTGTTGATAATCAGAATATTGACAATCTTTCAACTGAAAGTAGAAATTTAACAGGTTGGAATATCTGGGGATTAAGTATTTTGGTATCCATAATTTTTGTATTTTTGTGGTTTATTTACAAAGAATTTATTAAATTTAAATAAAAATGGATTTAATGAAAGCCATTGAAGCGATCTTGTTTTCAGCAGATAAACCTTTATCTTTAAAGGATTTAGAAGCTATTTTTCAACATCCTTCTTTGGCTCACTTAAATATTCAAAAAGAGCATTTGCAAGAATATCTAAAATCCATTGAAATTAAATACCAAAGCGAGGATTACCCTGTAATTCTTAAATCCGTAAATGGTGGTTACCAACTATTTACAAAAACTGAATATCATGAAGTAGTAAGAATAGCTACTTTACATAAAGAAAAAAAGAAATTATCTAAAGCTGCTTTAGAAACTTTATCTATTATTGCATATAAACAGCCAGTTACAAAATCAGAAATTGAACATATAAGAGGTGTAAATTCTGATTATGCCGTTCAAAAATTGTTAGAATTCCAACTTATAGAAATTGCAGGTCGTTCCGATATGCCAGGTAAACCTTTACTTTATAGAACTTCTGATAGTTTTTTTGAATACTTTAAAATAAGTTCTTTAACCGATTTACCGAAATTAAATGAAATAAATGATAATGAAGAAGTCAACACAGAAACATTCAAAAACCCCATCATCAACCCTGAAATTCCTCTCAACTAATAATTCTTCTTTTTCTGAAAGAAAAAATAGAAGAAAAAATTCTGAAAACCATTCTGGCTACAAATCCAAGTATTCCAATAAAGATTCGGATTACAAAAAATCGTATTCTGAAAACCATTCTGGCTACAAATCCAAGTATTCCAACAGAGACTCAGAGTCAAAGGATTACAAAAAATCGTATTCTGAAAACCATTCTGGCTACAAATCCAAGTATTCCAACAGAGATTCGGATTACAAAAAATCGTATTCTGAAAATAATTATGGCTAAAAATCCAAGTCTTCAAACAAAGATTCAGATTAAAAGGATTACAAAAAATCGTATTCTGAAAATAATTCTGGCTACAAATCCAAGTATTCCAATAAAGATTTGGATTACAGAAAATCGTATCTGGATCGTATAAAACAATGACCATGTGAATGACAGAATCATATGAA
>CAZBPK010000015.1:0-4979 GCA_964493765.1 uncultured Bacteroidia bacterium
CCCTTGAAAAAGTTCTTTTTTGGCTTCAAACACACTTTTGAGCGTATCTACTAACAAAGATTTTCCAAACCTACGAGGACGAGAAAGGAAAAAATAACCATATTTTTGAATAAGTTCATAAACGTATTGCGTTTTGTCTACGTAAATGAAATTACCTTCTATGATTTTAGATAAAGTAGTAATACCAATAGGCAAGGATTTTTTCATACCACAAAAATACCCATTTTTCTTGTTTTTAGTTGCTTAAAATGAACAATTCTATCAGGAATAAGTCTTTTTATTCCTATTTAAAACCATTGTCAAAAAAACTTATTAGTTTTTTATACTACTTTCTTGAGTTATAAATACCAAAAAGTCTAACAACATTAGGATATCGTTTAAGAATGTTACAGAATTCTCGGAATCTGTAGATTTAGCATTTTTCGCTGAATGGGCTGATTCTTTATTACGTTTATTCCTTATTTTTATCCAATCGTGAGATTTCGTGGTTTCAAATCCAAAAGTAAAAATTAAAACAGCAGACATTTTAAAATCGGTTGAATAGGGATTTGTTTTATCGCTAGTATACTCTTCTTTGGAAAAATAACTTCTCTCTTTATCCTCATTAAATTTTATGCGAGAAGTCCAAGTGTCGTCAGAATTTTTTTGAGCGACAATAATCTTTTCGTTTCCACTTTTAACGTAAACTATTTGGTCTTTCCACTCATAATATTCTTTATTTTTCAAAAATTCTTCTATAATAAAGAAGAACTGCAAAAAAGCAAACTTGATATAATTTTCTTTGCCTTTTATGCCAACGGCAGAGTCTAAAAGTTCAAAACCTACAACCGAGTAATTCTTGATGCTGTTTTTTATATTTTCTAGTTGATTAAAAAGGGAATTCTTTTCTAGGTTATTAAGCATTTCTTGTAGCTTAGCATCAACTTTTTTCAAGTAATCGGCTCTGTTTGCACAGATCTCAATGGCTTTTATTAGTCTATTAATAGTATGTTGGGGTTCGGTAAAACCATCTTTAATAATAAAATCATTTGCTCCTTTTTGTTTTGCTGAATTAAAATTCCAAACCTTATTAGAAGCAGTAGTAACTATTACTTGAATCCATTGCTTCATTTCTTTTATTAACTCAATAGCTTTAATGCCCGTAAGACTCTCCGGTGGCATATTTTCATCAAAATCATTATCTATCAATCGCAAATCAATCAATACAATATCAGGATTAAAATCAATCACTTTTTTTTTTACTTGGTTGATAAGTATAGTGTCTTGAATTCCGTCAAAACTTATGTTAGAAGATTGCATAGTGATACTATGGGAATTTTTAAAAAATGCTTTATAAAATTCGCCCCAGCCCTTTTTTTCTTCATCGTCAATGAGCAATATTTTTGTTTTGGTAGAAAGAAGGATACAAAATTGTTTTTTATCGTTTACTTCTTCAAGGTCTTTTTTGATATTCAAGTATTTAAAATACAAGCGACTGTCAAATTCTTTTTTAAATGCTTTAGGTAATTGCTCGTAACAACCTATATATTGAGACCATCGGACAAGGGCATACTCATTATCTATGCTGTGATGCGATTCATAATTATCAGGGGGGTGTAATTCAATAGTTTTAAGAAAACGCTGAATATTTAATGTTGTGTCTTCCATTTTTTTTAAGCTTTCTACGATTTCCTTTATATCATAGTGATTTAGTAAATTGATATAAAGAACTTTATCCGAAAGTAGAATTCTTGCTAAGGGGGTGAGTTTTAAAAGTGTAATTAGGTCAATAAATCCCCAAAAAATAATAGGAAGATTTAATAGTTGTGTATTAGATGATAAACGAATATGATGGGCTAAGACCAATCCACTATATTCTGTAAAGTTAGGGGTAACATTTATAGGCATTACTAAAATATCGCAGGCACTCTCTAACAAGGCAGTTACTTGCTCATGGCATCTTTGGTCTAAATCATCATTATAATTGGGGGGAATAAAATTTCTTGAATGAATTTCAAAAATTTTTTTATCAGGCAAGTTTTCTTTTAATATACGCACTAAATTCATATACATTGATAAAGGTCATAAACTATTTTTTGAATTACTGCTTCAATATCTTTTCTTTCAATCATTTGATTACCAATGTATTGTTTAAAATAATTTTCTTTGATAAAAGCGTTGGGTATGTTGGATTCAAATATGCTAAATGGTTTTCGGTAGGTTTTTTGAGATTCATTAGAAGTTTCATTTTCTAAAAAAGTATAAAGTTTTTCCACTGCATCATATAAAATATTGATTTTCCATTGATTACCAAATCCGAGTTTATAAATATTTTTTTCATCATCTTTCAAAAAAGTTAATAAATTATCGTAAAAAAGATTTACGTTCATTAAAAGAAAAACAAAATTTTTATCCAAAGAAAGTTCAACGGATGAAATGCCTCCAGAAAATGAAGCCACAGTTTTTTTATTTTCTTTTAAATAATGCAAGAGATTATTACGAACCTCGTTAGAAAATGCAGAACGATGAAACATGATAATATCATACGTTAAAAGGGCATTAAACTCATGCTTATTGAATTTCTCTTTAATTTCGTCAAAATCTTTTCCTCCTTGTATATTTTTGAAAATATTTTGTTTTACTAAATGCTCAAACTCAGCGTAATTTTTACCTAACAATTTTTTTTGTCTATTGCTTCTATCTTCTATTAAAATAATTTTTTTCATAGATAAAATTTTAACTCATGCGTAAAGCCATCTATATTTTTATCACAAGAGAGTTCTTCTATTTGTGTTTTAGAGCCCAAAGATAAATAATTTATTCTATAGCATTTACCATCATTAAATTTAGATAGAATGGAATAATCACAAAGATTTTCTAATAATTTTATTATTGTTCCTAAGTCGCCACTAGGGGTTTTTAATTTAGGGTCATCAGGTTGTCTTTTAATAAAAGAGCCTTTTTGAGTAATTCTTATAAGGTGATAATTCGGTTGTTCTGAGAAATTGCTATAACGTTCTAAGGATATTTGAGAGAAAGTTCTATATTTTTCGTTGGCAAACATTTCAAAGATGTTTTTTATGGCACTTTTGACCCAGTGCACATCTGTAAAAAATGAAAAACCTTCCATTTTTTCCAAACCTATTAGCTCAAAATCGTAACTCAAAACATCTTCCCAAAGTTCTTCAAATATTTTTTTCAATTTATTAGAATCTTCTCTAAATTCAATTTCATTTTTGAAAGCAATAGCATAATCTTTAAAATAAAAGAAATCTTTATTATTACCTATTTTCTGGATATGCTCAGGGATAGGGCAATTAAAAGGGTCTTTATCAGGATTTCTTTGCATAAAAGATTTTAATTCAGGGGAAGACCAACCAAAACATAAACCTTGCTCGCCCCAATCGTAAAGATATTTGTTATTTTTTTTCTGACCAAGCCTAGAATCAAATAAAAAAGTTCCTATCTTCCCGTGCAGTCTCTTACTTAATTCTTTTAGCTCATTAGAAAATGAATTCCATTCTTGTTTAATTTTTTTAATAAAATCGTCATAAGATTTATATCTCCCTTGCTCCCAACTATGAGTTGTAAACTTTAAATTTTTATCATTCTGTGTAAAATAATTAAGTATCTGAACCGTCCTTAACGCATTATGTATTATAGGATAAGAGACCTCTTCTTGACTTTTATTGATTTTATCAAAATTTGTTTTCGACGTTTGAAATACTTTGACGAAGCCATCTTCTTGGAATTTCTTTCGTAATTCATTTACATCTAATAATCCCTTCTCATTCTCCTCTAATAAATTTAACTTTGAATTAGTATTTGGAGTCTTTTTGCTAACTGATGTTGTTTGTTTTGTAATTGGTTGTACAGGCTTAGTAGGCTGTGCCGATGCAGGTGCATTATTCATTATCGCTATATAACCATTATTACTTAATTTATCAATAACATCTTTTTTTGCTGATTTAATAAATTTATTATATTGTTCTTCTGTCAATATTAATCCACCTATTATCTCATAAGGTAAGATTACTACACCACCACCAGACAATACATAAAATATTTCTGGATTATTATCATCTTTATTTTCGTTTATATTATCACCATCTAAAATATTAGGTAAGTGTCTTATTCCTTTTTCAATATCAGGATTATCAGGATATTTAATGTCAGTCCAATTCTTTACTATTGCAAATCCATTTTCAAATCTTGCGTTTGGTGGTAATATAACCCTACTCGGATTATAAGAATAACTTTTATAACTACCACTTCTCATTCTATAATGAAAATTTTTATTAGTAAGTACAACAGGTACTCCTATAAAATTTTTTGCATTATTACCTATATCATTAATCTTAATACTATTTTGTACACTATTAGGATTTATAAGTATATATTTACCTGAACTACTTTGTGACGTTGATGGTGTCTGTGTCTGTTGTGTTGGATTGGTGATTGGCTTAACAGGAGACGATGGCTGTGAAGATGCAGGTGCATTATTCATTATCGCTATCTCATGTTTATCCGCTATTGTTTTATAAAATTTATTGTTTTTTATTAAATTATTATAATCTTCTTCAGTAATTATTAATCCATTGATGACTTCATAAGGGATTGCTGATAATTTGCCTTTTCCGTTATCATAAGCAACTAATCCAAACCCATTATAAGTAACAAAAGCGAATTTATTAGGGTCTGGTATATTTGGTAAAGCTTTCATATCATCATCAAGAGTTGGATTATCGGGATATTTAACATCAGAAAAACTCTTTACTATTGCAACTCCATTTTCAAATCTTGTATTTGGTGGTAATATAACCCTACTCGGATTAAATGATGGACTACCATTTGGATTACCATTTGGTGGAAATGGGTCTTTAGATATAAAAACAACAGGTACTCCTATATAATTACTTGCATTACTATTTGTAATTGTACTTATATTAACAGCATTACTAACATTATTAGGATTTACTAATGTATAATTTATAAGTTGT
>CAZBPK010000016.1:0-5546 GCA_964493765.1 uncultured Bacteroidia bacterium
GTTTTGAATCATCTGGGCGTGTCCCTTGCTTCGCTGCGGGTCGGGATGCTTCGGGCTCCGCTGTTCGCTTCGGCAATCCTTTGCCTGCTCATGCTTCGCAGCCAAAGGCAGTGCCACTTCGTACCCTCCGCATCCCTCACGCATAGCTTGCAATTCTAATTGCCAAATCCTTATTGTAAGAATATTTTAAATTCTTATTAAAAAAATTGTAAAATTTTAATTGCATTTATAAAAAAACTCATTAGATTTGCATTTATTAAAATATATTAAAATTTTTTGTTATGAAAAAATTTGCATTAAATTGCGTTGAAAACGCTGCAGGTACACAAGTACACAGGTACACAGGTACACAGGTACACAGGTACACAGGTACACAGGTACACAGGTACACAATTAAGAATGTGTTATTGATTTTAGCTTTATGGCTTATGAATGAAACGGTTTATGCTCAACTGAATGAATGGGTGTTTAATAAAACTCCTAATGCTTTATTAAATACTACCAACCATCAAACTTTAAATTTTACGAACCCTAATGGTTGTTTAAGTGTAGTTTTAAATTCTGTTCAAAATCCTTTGAATCAAACTGAGTTGGTTTTTGGATTAAGTTATCAGGGTACTACCACACTTATTAGATATACTTTGAGATTACCCAATGGAAATAGTGTTTGTGTTACTCCTAACATAAATTTGAATGGTATATTAGCTGCTTTGGAGGACGATGCAGAATATGCTATTGTGCCTTTAAACTGTGAAAGATACGGAATTTATTTCTCTATAACTGACGGAAAACAACCCTTAATAGGATTAAATAATACTGCATTGGTAGAAATTTTAGTGGATATCACTAGACCACAAAATCCTACGATTAATTATTTACATCAAACCAATGGACAACATACCAGTTGGGAAACTGTCAATAGATTTGCAGTTAATTCTCTTACTTTGAATGATATAAGAAATAATAAACCCAGATATTTATATACAATAGGAGCAGGAAATAGTGTAAACGGAGAACATAAACGTTTGGTAAGATATACCTTAACCCCTAACGGAGCAACTTCACCTACTACCATTATTAATAATATTGCTCAAGGCTTAGAAAATAATAACTTAGTTTTGGATTATTCTAAGATGTTAAATCCTTTGCATAACATTTTTTCTCTTTTTTCGGAAATGGAAATTTCTCCTAATGGCAATTATATTGCACTTTTTTTTAAACTTAGAAATTTTAATGCTCTACCACCCTCAATAAGTAATGTAGGTTTTTTAGTAATTTATGACTTAGTCAATCAAAATATGCACAGAGTTTATTCTTATAATTTTACAAAAATTAATGGATTAGAATTTGTTAATAATAATACCATTGTTTTTAATTGGGCAAATTTTCCAAATTCGGATTTTGGTGGATTAAGTTTTTGGAATTTTAGTAATCCCAATAATTTACCACAAGATATTCTTTCAGAAGAAGATTTTCCATTTTCATTGAGTAGAATTGAAAGGGGTATTCACAATGGACAGTCTTTGTTTTATATTTGGAGGAACCCATTTCAACTAGGAAATCAGTACCAAACTCAACTGCATACCTTTCAGTTTCAAGGTACTAATACTACCATTTCAAATCCACCCCTACTAACAGTCAATACAGGTTCTTTACAAAATGTTATACTTCCCGAGCAAATTGATTTTCAAGATTATACTTTTAATAATTGGTTTACTTGTCAAGAAAGTATTCATTTGACTAACCAAACTGTTTGGAATAATGCTCTTCTTCAAACCTTAAATCATTCTAATCCTAATCAAAGAATAAAGGTATCAATGGAAAATTTGTCGGTTATCAATCAACCCAATTTGATTTTTAGAAATTGTGATATTACAATCCAATCTAACGCAACCATTCGTTTTACAGGATGTAACGTAACTTTTGTAGATTGTAATATAAGAGCTTGTAACGGAGGTTTATGGAATGAAATTAGACTCAATAGTTCTACTCTGAACATTCAAAACACCTTATCACCCACTCAACATAATTTTAAAATTTCTCATTCAAGAAATGGTATAATTTGTACTGATGGCTCTAATTTAATGATACAAAATACACGTTTTAAAGATAATTTAACTGCAATTCAAATTCAAGATATCAATGGGAACAATAATACGGTTTTCATAAAAGGGAATATTTTTGAAGGCAATAGAATCAGTTATTATACTTGTCCTTATGATAATGCAATGACATCAGAAACGGGTTCTATTGGAATAAGAATTACCAATTCTCCCAATATTACTATCAATAATGACCCCAATATCCTTGCAAAAAATGTATTCTCTAAATTAAGGACAGGAATTTTGGTAAGAAATTCAAATGTCAATAATATTAGTCACAACATATTTCAAAGTAATGAAACAGACGGTATAAGAGTTGTAACTTCTTACCAATTGGACTACAATAATAACACTTTCAGTGCAAATCAGAATGGAATAGTAGGGATTAATGTTGCAGGTACTTTTAATGGTAATAGTTTTTCTAACCATTCCATTCATGGAATTTCTATCAATAGGTTATTCGGTATGGAAACTACACATGGTTTATTTATACAAAATAATACATTTAGGAATCATCATTTTGCAGCACTTTCTGTTTCTTGTGATTGGTATCAAACTATGATGATTTCCGGGAATAACATTCAAAATAACAATAATTTTAGTGAAGGAGCCGGTATTTTATTGAATGGTTCAAAAAATAGAAATCATTCTACATTTCTGATTCAAAACAACAGAATGAGAAATGTTGCCATGGGAATTTTTACCAATTTAATCTACAATGCAATAATTCAAGATCATAATCAAAACAATTTTATTAGATTAAGCGGTGCTACCTCTAATCAAAATTTTAGAATTTTTAGACCTGCTGCCATTTTTGTTTATGATTCAGAAAATATAAAAGTCTTAAATAATGTATTAGAAATTTCTCAAAATTTGGTGGATCCCAATCAAAGGATAACCATAGGAATAGCAACTGACTATACACCCAATCCTATTATTCAAGAAAATGAATTAGTGAATTTTACATTTGGGATTTGGTTAGGTTCTACAGTATTAAATGCTCCTATTATACAATGTAATCAAATGAAAAATTGTCAAGTTGGCTTAGCTTTTAATTGGGTTCTAAACGCATTGAATCCTACTCAAAATCCTGCGAATAATTATAGAATAGGGAATGTAAACGCTCCTGCGGATAACGTTTGGATAAGAACCAATCCGAATTTACCATTTTTTGCACATACAGATTGCTATTATACCCAAGGTAACACCATCAACTATTACGCTAGACCCAATCCCAACAACCCTAATACCATTTATTTGCCAACTGATAATAAATCTAATTTTCAATATGGTTATTTGCCAATATCTAATTTTTATTCTTATCCTAATGCCAATTTCAATTGCAATTCTTTTGCTTTAAGGAGGTCTAAGGTAAATGCAAATCAGATAGCTTCAGAGAAAGTTCAGGTATATAAAAGTTTGACTACGGATGCAAGTTTGCTCCCATTACTTCCAGAGGAACAATTATTTATACAGCAATATCAAAATACCAATATTGCAAAATTGGCGATGTTAGAAAATGCGGTCTATGAAGATAGCTTGTTGGCTGACTCACTAATTCAGACCCTTGTGCCAGACTTTATTCCAGAATCAGACTACAAAACTGTTTTATGTGCAGAGAAACATTATTTACAGCATGGTTTTATTTGTGATTCTTCTTATCAGATCCTATCCAATATTGCTCAAAAAGAAATTCGAAGCAATAACGTAGTGTTAAGAGCCAGAAAATTAATGTATTTATATGAATTAGAGCATAATCTACCACTGACAAGATATTATCTAGTGGAAGCGGATGATAGACTTTCTAATACTCAAGCACAAAAAGCGGAATGGATTCCGATTAATGAGGAAACTGAGGTTAAAATTCAAGTCTATCCAAATCCTAATGATGGTAATTTCTTTGTTAGAGGAATAAATAAAATTACGAATGTAAAATTATTAGACATTTACGGAAAAGTAATATTGAATGAGGTAATAGAAAATGATAAAATGTTTAATTTAAATTTAACTTGCGGTCTTTACATTTTAATTATTGAAAATCAAACTTTTAAATTGTTGGTTAATTAATCAATTGAATTATAGCTCAGGTTTTAAAATATTCATAGCCTGAGTTATAAAATTAATGAAACATTAATTGTTATGAAATACATTTTTTTATTTTCTTATATTAGCTTTTTTATTTCATGCTACTCTCAAATATTAAACCCAAGAGGTTCCAACTATATTTTTGGTAGAGAAAACAGAGTGCTAATTTCAAAAGATACTGTACAGTATTTTCCAATTAATTTTTATCATGAAACATCGGCATGCATATCTGACACTTACAGAAATTTACTTTTGTATTCCGATGGAGTTAAAATTTATAATCATAATGGCAATTCTATAAATGATACCATTTTAAATGTCAATGGAACGAATTTGGGTAGATATGGTGCTAATCAAAGTTTAATTTTTCTACCAAGTTTTGATGAGAAAATAATCAACCTATTTACAACAACTGACTATTCGATTTATAACAAAACTTTTGACCACATTCTCATTGAAGTCAATAAAGATGATCCGGACTTATCATTTGTAAAATCCAAAAAAACAATTGATAGAAATCATAAAATTACTGAAGGAATTAATGCAATATTAAGCGCCAATGGTAGAGATTATTTTGTTGCCGTTGCTTATGCACCAAATTTTATAGATTTTTATCTTTTATTAGATACAACATTAAAATTTGTTAAAAGATATAATAATCAATATTGGCTGGATTCTACCGAATACATTTCTTTTATAAACTTTTCCATTAAATCATTAATGTTTTTCTTTAATACTCGTTCAGATTTTATAGAAGTTTATAGATTTAAAAGAAAGTCTTGTGAGTTATATTTTGAAAAATTAATACCTAAACCAAGTTTTGATGTAACGTCAGTAATTTTAGATATTCCTGAAAATAAATTTATCCAAAAATATGGTAATTCGCTTCAAATATTTGATGATAATTTTCAGTTATTAAAAGAAATAAATTTTAATTATAACCATTTTGGAGTTATTAGTCATGAAGGTAGAATATTATTGCTTGAATCTGCTTCAACAAGTTCAACTGATACGAGTATTACTTCTGCCTATGAATTAGATGTCAATAGTGATTCTTTAACATTTCTATTCAACATAAAGTGTAATTTTGCTAATATACAACCATCAATAAACTACTCCTTATGTCCTGAACTTGAAATAGGTTTTACTTATGATATACCCAATTGTAAGGAAGCTCCGCAGAGTTATACAGTTATGTTTAAAGATACCTCTTCTGGGCATTTTTATCGTATTTGGGATTTTGGTGATGGTACGGTATCGGATACGCTTTGGGTTACTCAGCATGCAGAATGGCTCGGTAAAGTGGATACTTTCCAGACGGTTACGCATACTTATAACCGTCCCGGTCGTTATAAAGTG
>CAZBPK010000017.1:0-7405 GCA_964493765.1 uncultured Bacteroidia bacterium
GTTGTAATCCTCTTTATTATGGAAGGTGTTAACACCATATTTAGAATATAATCATGATTTCCAATTATTTATACCCTTTTTTAAAATCTAAAAAAATGATTTCATCTCAAATCTTTCAATGTAAAAGTCAATCTTTTTAAATCTTAAATTCAAAAAATAATTTTTTTATAACCGCAAATATAATGCCAAAACCCTAATTAATGCACATTTTACTAAAAAAATTAACTTTTTTTTGATTCTTAATAGAATTGAAGTCCTGATTTTGTCCCATTTTTCATTTTCTACCTAAAATCTTGATTTCCTGAACCCATTTTTTCTCTTTTTTAATTGTTAATTGTTCTAAAATTTACCCTGACTTTTAATTATTTTTCTTATACTTTTTGTTAAAATTTACTAATCGTATGCAATGTTTGTGCATAATAATTTTATAAATTGCTTAAAAAACCATAATTTATTAAAATATTGGGTACTAATTAAACCGAAAATTATTGTTGCCGTTTTTTTGAATTTTTTTTAAATTTTATGATAATTGTTTATTAATTTTGTAAAAAACAAACAAACTATGTTATTTACAATTATTATCAGCATATTAGTTTTTATTTTAGCTTTTATTTGGATTTTGAAAATTATTCAAGAAAGAAAAGAAATTTACAATAATTCTGATACCAAATCTGAATCGTTTACCTCTAATCAACCCAAACAGTCACCAATTCAACCCCAAAAAATTTTGAATATCAATCAAATGATTCAAAATACCCAAATTTTAGTAAAAATTTTAAATATAGACTTGGAAATTAATAGGGTGTCATTTACATTAGCATAATAATTTAATTAATCATGGAAAAAATCATTTTAATCACTTTAGGCAACCGTGATTTACAATTAAAAAAAAGTATTCAAGAAAAACAAAATCAATTAGAAAAAACTTGGTTAGAACCCAACAATGACGATAAAGATTTATTGATTGTCAAAAAAAATTTAGGATTTTATGAAATAACTTCTAAGATTTATAACAGTTTTGAAAAATGGAAAGATGATTTTGTTTTTACAATGATTGAAAAATCTTTATCCTCTATTCAGGCAAATCCACAAAATACCAAAATTCTATTTTGTGCTACTCATCAAAATCCGTATGACAAGCAAGATACTTATTACGTAGCTTTGATTGCCCAGAAATTTTTTGAATCAAAAGGATATTGCTGTGAATGTAATTTTATTGAATGTAATCCTACGCTTTTTTCCGATTTGGTAAATCATTTTTTAAAGGTTTATGAAAGTATTCCTAAGGATTCCAATGTAATTATTAGCAATTCAGGTGGAACTCCGGATATTCGCTCTGCAACCTATTTTGCAGGTATATTTAGAAATTATAATTTTTTGAATATCAATGCTAGAACTAACGAACCTAATACACAAAACTTCAAAAACCAAGAAAAAATTATTCTAAAAAATATCATTCAACAAATGCTTCAAGTTTATGATTATCAGGGAATTAATTTTTTACCTTTATCAGATCACATCAAAAACACTGCTAAAGAAGCTTTAAATTATTACAACCTAAATAAAGAAATTAAAGGTAATTATGGCGAAAAATCTAAATTTGCTATCAATCTACTCATTCAAACCGCTTATGTTTGTTATGTTCAAGGTAGATATGCAGAAGCATTGGGTAGAATTTATCGTATAGAAGAAGCTATTTGGCATTTCCTTTTTTATACATTTCTTAAAAATCAAGGTATCATTGATGATAATGATAAAATATTTTATAAATTCAAAGACAAGAAAATGGAATTACTTTTTAAACAATTTACTTTATTGAATGATGTTTTGCTTTTACATTTTCCCAAAGATTTTGAAAAAATTGGGAATGCTGTAAAACTTAAAAATAGTGATATCTCTACTCAATCTGGAAAAAACTTTTACTATCACTTTTTTAAGCATTTTAAAGTATTTCCAGAGTTTAGATCGTTCTTTGAAAAAATCAATTTGAATGATAAGAATGAACCTTATAAAAATGATAGTGTATTAAATGACACTCGTAATAAAAGCTATTTGGGGCATGGATTTAAGGGAATTACTAAAAAGGATTTGGAAAAAATTTTTGAAGGTTTTAATGGTTATTTAGATTTTTTAGAAGATTTAAGTAGTTTATTAAAATCAGAAATTCAAAATTATGATGATGATAAAATTTTTGATAAAAAAAATGAACAAATTATGGAATACTTAGAAAAGAACTTTCAAGATTAGTTTTTTTATAGAATAAAATTCTTTTATATTTCAAAAGAAATACTTTTATAGGTTTTACCACAGAGAGCATAAAGGATAAACTGAGTTTTAGAGTTCAAAGACCTTAATAAATCGTAATATGAAAGGGCAATTCTAGTATGTTATGCGTGGGGGATATGAAGGGTTCTTTGTTAGCGTCAATGCCGAACATTCATCACGAACAAAACCAAAACTTATTGAGGAAACCCCAAAACTTTCAATTATTTAATCATGGATTTAAATCCAATACTCAATACTTTACCGCTTTTATCTACATTATTAACAGTTAATTTTACATATTGACCCTCTTCTAAATCGGAATTATAAGTCAATAAACACTCTTGTTCTTTACCCGGCTCTTGAATGAAAAGTTTAAATTTCTTAGTTTTAGGATTTTTTACATCTTTTCCTATATACTGTCCTTCTAAAACTACACCGGGTTTTAATTTTTCTTTGAAATAATTGGGTTCGTAAATTTTATTTTCTTTATTATCAACATTTTCCTGAGTAAGATGTAACTCTTTAGAATTTTCATATTCCAATTCATACATAATTTGAACCCAACCTAAGGGTTTTATGCTATTTTTTTTATTAATTTCCTCTTCATACATTAAACGGGATTTGGGAAAAGCATTTTCTAAATCTTCTAAACTTGGATTGTATTCATTTTCTTTTCCATTTTTATCTTTATTAAAACCGGGTTTTTTACCAATTTTCAATACTTTCATGATTTCTAAGAACTTTTCTTTAAGATTCTCATTTTCAAGAATATAAAGAATTTCAGTTGTACCAATAAATCCTGTTCCAAATCCTAAATGCATAATATTGCTTTCTAAGGGTAGATAATCAAAATTGACTTCTTCTTTTTTGAAAGTTATTTGTTGTTTATTTTTGGGTTTAGGGTTTGAATTAATTTTATTTTTCCATTGACAATGCTTATTTAGTTGTTTTTCACTAAAATCTTTGACTTTATCAACTATAAATTGAATTACTTCCTTTTCTTTAGAATGCAAATTTTCGGGTGTTAAATCCTCAATTTTTATTCCAAACAGTTGCTGACATTTGGATTGAATTCCTATCCATTCTTTTTTTCCATCAATAGTAATGGAATCGCTTTTTATTAGAGATTTAATAGACAACAAAAACTGCAGGTTAATACTTATATCCAATTCAATGAAAACATTTTCTTGTATAGCTTCCATTATGATAGCTTGTTTTTGCTTCTCAGCGGTTAACAAGAATAAATAAGGCTTGGCAATGGTTAAACTATCTATTGGATTTTTTCTTAAGATTTTACCATCAGAAATATGTAACAATTTCATCAAATCCAACTTTTCATCATAATCTTTCTGACCTTCTTTTCTACAATAAAATGCAAAACATTCAATATTATTAGCAAAATTTTTATTATTTTTTTTGTTATTTTTTTGTTTGTCTTTTAAGTCCTCTTCGAACAACTTAAAAATTTCATTTTCATTAGCATGATGATTGAGCCAGTGGTAAAGCAAAGCAGTTCTAATAGCACCTTTGATACTAGAACCGGGAATGTAAGGGTGTTGTAAACCGTTTCTTATGTGTTCACGAACCTTATTGCCTTTAAAATCTATAGCTTTTAAATGCTTTAACTTGATTTTCTGAGTTTTATCATCTTCCTCTAAAAATTTTTTTAATTGATTCCATTGATTTAATTTCTTGCAAAAAGAATATAAACTCAATTCATTGCGTTTTTCATTTTGTTTCTTATTATCTTTTTCGTGACTCAATTCTTCATAAATTTTTTTAGCATGTTCCTGATATTTACCAATAAGATGATTGGTTTCTAAAAAAGAAGTAAAGGTATGATTACCAAGTTTGTAAAAAGTGGTTTCATCTACAATATAATCCAATGTTTCCAATTGGTTGCCAGAACCCACATGTAAAAGTGAAAGAGTTTTTAAGTAAAGTTTCATAATTTTTCAGTAATTTATAAAAATTTTAATCATTAAAGGCATACCGTAACGATGAACTTTTTCTAATTCAATAATATTTTTGCCAAAATTCTGTTTTTCCATATAAGGAAAAATAGAACCTTCTTTAAAGAAGAACAAAGGTTTTTTTTCATATTTTCCATTGATATTTTTTCCAAAGAACCCTTTTCTCATAATAAGTTGATAACTAAAATTCTTAGGTTGGGATTTATAATATTGAATTTCATCTGGGTCGGGGTGATAAAGAGTTAAATTCATTAATGCATTAGGATTTTGGGGTTCTTGAAATTCAAAATTTTCCACTCTAAATTCAAAATTTCCTTTCCCAATAGTTTTGTTTCCACCTATTCCCCAATGACTTAAAAACCTTAGACAGGCTTCCAATTTACCATCAGAAAAATCATGGCAAAGAAAAAAAAGTCCTTTTTCAGATAGCATTTCTTGATTGTAATGTATAAAAAAATATTCTTGAGTAAAAAGTTGACCTTCTCCATCTTTTTGCAAGCTGCCGCCACTAAAACGGTTAATGGTATTTCTGGTCATACTGAAGGGCACTAATTTGGGAACCAAATCTTTGGGTAAATTATCCGTTTTTTCTTCTCCTAAAATTAACGCTTGAAAAAAATGGTATTCCAAAAATTGTATATCTTTGATTTCTTTTCTTTTAGAAAGTGCTTGGATTTTTTCTAATTTAGATAAGTTTTGATGGGAATTTTGAATTTCATCATAAGATTTTAAAGGCATAGAGGGTCTGGGAAAAAATAACTTTTCTTTTTGATTTTCTTGTTTGTAGTAAGGAAAAGTAGAGCTTAAAATCCATTGAGGTTGAGGAGATTGGTAAGAATTTAAAAAATCTGTTAAGGTATCTTCACCGTAAAGATAAAGCATAGCCCAACATAAATTTCCCCAAAGTGTATCCGATGGTAACGGTGATTTAATACCGTTTTTAAAGTTATACAAAAAAACAATTTTCATAAACATTGCAAGGAATTAACCATTATAAACAAATTGAATTTCTGATAAACTTTTTAAATTTTCTAACTTTTGGTTATATTTTAAGTAGTTTCCAGAGCCTGTTTTATAGTCCTCAGCAGTTATAATAATAGGGTCAGCGATTAAAAATTGGATTTTTCCATAACCTCTAGAACCTGCTTTTCCAATATAATTATCCTCTAACAATCGAAGTGCCTGAAATATATGTTTAATATCTTCTTGAATAGCAGCAGTTTGGAAATGTTTTAGTTCATTTTTTGCTTCAGCATAAACAGCATAAACCAATTCATAATCAAATTTTGAACCGGGAACTACACGTTCAATAAAACGAGGGTTAGCCGCAGAAGTGATACGATTTAAAGTATTTTCAGCTTTGTACTCAGTATAAAGCAATAATGAATCCACTTTTTCCTCCCACATTTTGATTGTTTCTTGATCAGGATTACAATCCCTAACGATTAGTCTTGTTGGGCCAATTAGCTTATCATTATCAGAAGATTTATCATTGGCTCCAATACCAAAAAGACGAGTAATTTTGGGGTCTTTGGAAGGTTCTCCATTTTTATCAATTAAACCCAAAGAAAATTCTAACAAAGTTCTTAACTTTCCTTTTAAAGTACTACCCGGTATATATGGATATTTGTTATGTGGATGTCTAATTACAGGAGAATCTACCCCTCCAATTTCCATTTTTTCATTGCTTGCTCCTATATGTAAACCTGTTAAGCAGTCAATTTTTCCTTTAAAAATAATATTTGCCTTTAATGTAATCATGATTTTATGTGTTAAAATTATTTATCTCCTCCGTAAAATTTGTGATAAGCTACAAAACTTTCTATTAAAATAAAAAACTTTTCAAGTCCTTTAACTTTATCTTCAGATGAAATGAGTTCATCAATTATGCTATCAAAATAATCTTTAAATTTCCCAACATCTTTTTGCCTTCCTGCAGCATAAGCCAAAGCAGGTTTTAATAAATGAATCTGAGTTTCAATTTTATCGCTCCATTTTTTATCATTTCTTTGAAATTCTTCTTTGATTTGAATAATTTTAGAATAAAAGTTTCTAACTTGGTTGGTCTTTATTTTTGTCATCAACCCTGCTTTTTCTTCTACTTCTTTGAGTAATTCCTCAATGTTTCGTTTATCTAATGATTTATTCTTTACCATATCTTATCATTTTTTATTTTTCACTTTTTTCAACTTTTCTGGTTTTTAAAACCGCATAATTCATAGGTATCAAATAGTTTTTAATAACTTCTTTTCGTTTGAAATTATTTAATAAAACATTGATTACGTCTTTAATGATTGCTTTTTCTTTTTTATCAATTTCCTCTTGTGTAAATCCTCTTCTTGCTAATAAAAAATGAAGTTGAGCGGCATTTTGATACAATTTTTCCATATCAACTTGACCTTCATTTTGTCCTTTAGTATATAAAGAAGCCTTTATCATTCTCAAAACTCTATGAACAAATGAACGAGCTATTTTATCTTTATTTTTTTCATTACCGTCTTTGCTAGAATCAATATGTTTTAAAAGTTTTTCACTAAAATTTAACATGCAAAAATAATCATTCCAAGAAAGGGTATGGTCAAAAACGGTGAGAGCGTTTTTTTCACCGTCGTTAAATTTTTTAGATAATTTTTCCATTTCAGCGGTTTCCTCAGCAAATTTTGCAATAGGGTGTTTATGATGACACATATAAATCCCTGCACTAAATGTAAAATTAGGATTTTCGCATACCAATTGATGAAAATTTTCTCGTAATTCTTTAACAAAATGCAAAATATTTATCCATGAACCTATAAAAAATGCATCATCGCCGCCAGAATAAACGGTATAAATTTTATGCTTTTCACACAGAGTATTAGAGTAACCTGCAAAAAAATTATTTAATTCTCTACTCAATGTAGCAACTCTCATCAAAGATGTTTTTCCATTTTTTTCTAAACCATAAGAAAAAATAGTACCCAAATGATCTACATCTAATCTTAGCACTCCCAACTGTTTAAATTCTAATTTGCCATTTTCTCTATCAAACTCACTGATTTTTTCAAAACTGTAAGGCTCGGAATTTTTTTCTTTGGTTTTTGGTATATAGTTTGCAATAATTTTATAACCAATTGCAATAGGAAATGAATAGGTTTTCTTTATATTTTCAATCTCTTTCAGTTCTGTAT
>CAZBPK010000018.1:0-17503 GCA_964493765.1 uncultured Bacteroidia bacterium
ACAAGAATATCACTTTATTTGGAAAGAGATGTTAAAAGTGCTTGAACCCATAGAAGCTGCTGGTGGCTTGATAAAAAATAGTAATAACCAATATCTTATGATTCATAGATTAGGAAAATGGGATTTACCCAAAGGCAAAATAGACTCTGGAGAAAGCCCAGAAGAAGCCGCTTTAAGGGAAATTGAAGAAGAAGTGAATATTCCTAAAGATTTATTAGAAATCAAAAAATTTATTTGCTTAACTTATCATGTTTATCCTCATAAAAATCTGTTTATGATTAAAAGTACATTTTGGTATGATGTTTTTTGTGCAAGTAAAAATTATCAATTAAAACCACAATCAGAAGAAAATATAACAGAAGTACGTTGGTTTGAAAAAGAGGAATTGTTAAAATTGGATACTTACCCTTCAATTAAAAGTGTTTTAGAGTTATATTTTCAATGAGAAGAAAAAAAAGAGAAATAGTCTTTCAGATTGTATTATCCATAGTTTTATCCATTTTTTTTTGGTTATCAATAGTACTTTCACAAGATTATACCCACTTATTTTTTTTTCCAATAAAATACACGAATTACCCATCAAAAGAAATTTTAGTAACTACTTTACCCAAAAACTTAGAACTAACCCTATCAGGTAAAGGTTTTGACTTATTAAAACCTATTTTATGGAATGCAAATGATACCATTCAAGTAGATTTGACCGATGCTTTAAAAAATGGTTTTATAAAAACAGAAAATAAACTAAACATTGACAAATACTCCAAAGAACTTACAGTATTAAACATCTTTCCAGATAGTATATTTCTTAAGTTTGAAAAAGAATACGAAAAAAGGGTTCCTATTTATCCTAATTTGAATTACGCTTTAAAAGAAGGTTACCAATTTGTGAATCCTCCTGTATTTTTTCCTGATTCTGCTACGATTAAAGGCACAGAAAATGATTTAAAAAATATTTACTTTTGGGATACTCAGCCTATTACATTAGACTTAGTAGGAAAAGGAAATATAGAAATTCCTTTAAAAATTGAAGAAAATATTGGTGTTATTCCCAATTCTATTATGATGAAATACAATATACAGAAATTTGTTCAAGGTATAGTTGTCGTACCCATCCAAGTAGAAAATATTCCTTTAAGTAAAACTATTAGGCTTTATCCTAACACATTATCAATACGTTATGTAACACCTATTAATTATTATACAAAAATACAAAACTCCCATATAAGAGCCTATATTGACTACAATAAAATTGATCACCGATTTTCTTATGTTGTTCCAGAAATTAAAGCTGACACTACTTATATAAAAGCATTTTATGCTTCGCCAAAAGGAATCAAATATATCGTAAGAAATTTATAGAGTTTAAAATATTTAATTGATATACAAGGTTTTATAAATCCTTACCAACAATAACAAACAATAATAAAACAAAACCGACCAATCTTAAAAAAAGTTGGTCGGTTTTTAAATTTTTATTCAAATTAAGCTTCTAACTTAGATTTTTTCTTGGTTTTAGTAGTTGAAGTAGTAGGAATCATTGGCTCAGGTTGAGTATCTTTGCTAATAATCTCAATGGATTCATATTGTCTTAAACCAGTTCCAGCTGGAATTAAATGACCCACAATCACATTTTCTTTGAGACCGTTCAAGTTATCTGTTTTAGCGAGAACCGCTGCTTCACTTAATACCTTAGTAGTTTCTTGGAAAGATGCTGCCGACATAAAACTTTGTGTTCCTAAAGATGCTCTGGTAATACCTTGTAAAGTAGGAATACCAATTGCAGGTCTTGGATCTCTATATTGCACCAAACGTAAACCTTTTCTTTTTAGCATAGAATTTTCATCTCTCACTCTTCTTGAAGGTACAATCATCCCTTTAACAAGTGTTTCAGAATCTCCGGCGTCTTCAATAACTTTCTTATCAAAAATCCAGTCATTTTCTTCTTGGAACTCAATTTTATCAACAATTTCTTTTTCTAAGAAAGTTGTGTCTCCTGAGTCTTTAATAGTAACTTTTTGCATCATTTGACGCACAATTACTTCAATATGTTTATCATTAATTTTTACACCTTGTAAACGATAAACCTCTTGGATTTCATTAACAATATATTCTTGAACTGCTGCAGAACCTTTAATTCTTAAAATATCAGCTGGTGTAACTGCACCATCAGTTAATGGTTCACCTGCAATTACATAATCATTATCTTGTACTAAAAAGTGCTTACTTTTAGAAGCTAAATAAGGTTTTAAATCCAAACTGGCTAAGGTTAATTCACCTGAATCTAAAAGTTCTTTATATTGTTTAGGAATTATATAAACTTCACGATTTCCTCTTTTTTCTTTACCAAACTGAATATAACCATCAATTTCAGCAATTACAGCAGGGTTTGAAGGATTTCTAGCCTCAAATAATTCTTGAACCCTAGGTAAACCACCCGTAATATCAGAGGTTCTACCAGCATTTCTTGGTATTTTAGCTAGGATTTGACCAGCAACTACATTTTCATTATTTTCAACTTCAAGATGTGAATTGATGGGTAGGTTGTATATCTTTATGGTTTCACCATTATTATCAACAATTCTAATACTTGCACTAGATTTATCTCTACTTTCTACAATAACAACCCTTTCAGTTCCAGTCTGAACATCTCTTTCTGTTTTTGCAGTTAAACCATTTACAACATTCTCAAATTCAACTTTACCGTTAAATTCTGATAGAATAAGAGAGTTATAAGCCTCCCAAGAACAAATCAAAGTATCCTTTTCAATTTCTTGCCCATCAGTTACGAATAAAGTTGCAGCGTAAGGAATATTATGTACTTTAAAAACCTTATCAGGATTAGTAGAATCCACTAACTTAATTTCGCCACTTCTTCCAATAACTACTGTATTAACTTCCCCTTTATCATTGGTTACTCTTGCAGTTTTAATGTTTTCAAAAATAACTTTTGATTTATATTTTGATTTAAGTGTAGAATCAGCTGTTAAACGATTCGCGGCCCCCCCCGTATGGAAAGTTCTTAAGGTTAACTGAGTACCGGGTTCACCGATAGATTGAGCAGCAATAACCCCAACAGCTTCACCCATTTGTACCATTCTTCCATTCGCTAAATTTCTACCATAACATTTTGCACAAACACCTTCTTTAGCATCACAAGTAAGTACAGAACGAATTTCTACAGATTCTATATCTGCTAACTTAATTTTTTCTGCAATTTCTTCAGTAATTTCCTCACCTGCTTTAACAATTAGTTCATCAGTTACAGGATGATAAATATCATTTAAGGGAGTTCTACCAATAATTCTATCCGATAAATGTTCTACCAATTCATCATTTTGAATAATAGAAGTAATATTAATACCACGTAAAGTACCGCAATCTTCTTCCTTAATGATAACATCTTGAGCGACATCAACTAATCTACGGGTTAAATAACCTGCATCAGCAGTTTTTAAAGCTGTATCAGCAAGACCTTTTCTAGCACCGTGGGTAGAAATGAAGTATTCAAGAACAGTAAGACCTTCACGGAAATTCGATAAAATAGGGTTTTCAATAATTTCACCCGAACCACCTTTTAAAGTTTTTTGAGGTTTTGCCATTAATCCCCTCATACCCCCTAACTGCCTAATTTGCTCTTTCGAACCACGTGCTCCAGAATCTAACATCATATAAACAGAGTTAAATCCGTCTTGGTCATTTTTAATTACCGATAATACTTTTGCAGCCAATTGAGTATTGGCTAAACCCCAAATATCTATTACCTGATTATAACGTTCATTATCTGTGATAAGACCCATTTCATAATTCATTGTAACTTCTTCAATTTTGGAGTAAGCATCTGCAATAATATCTTGTTTTTCTTTAGGTACTAGAACGTTTTTCAAGTTAAAAGATAAACCTCCTTTAAATGCAAACTGGAATCCCATTTGTTTCAAATCATCTAAGAATTCAACAGTTCTTTTAAGACCAGATTTTCTAAAAATATCTTGAATGATTTTTCTAGCTGAAGCTTTCGTTAATAATGTATTAACAAAGCCCATTTCCTTAGGCACAATTTGATTAAATAAAACCCTACCAACAGTGGTTTCTATAATTTCTGTTTTAGTTATCCCTGTTTTTTCATCAATAATAGGTTGAGCTTTCTCATCATACTTTTGAATACGAACTTTTATTTTAGCATGTAATGCAACTCTACCTTCATTATAAGCAATAATAACTTCTTCAGGGCTATAGAAGGTTAGGTTTTCACCCTTTTGTTTGGGTCTTTCTTTAGTCATATAATAAATACCCAAAACCATATCTTGCGAAGGTAATGCAATAGGTGCACCATTTGCTGGATGTAAAATATTATGGCTAGAAAGCATTAACACCATGGCTTCTAAACAAGCCTCATTGCTTAATGGAACGTGAACAGCCATTTGGTCCCCGTCAAAGTCAGCATTAAAACCTGTACAAACTAATGGGTGTAATTGGATTGCTTTTCCTTCTATTAATTTAGGTTGAAAAGCCTGAATACCCAAACGGTGAAGTGTTGGAGCACGGTTCAGTAATACAGGATGCCCTTTTAAAACGTTTTCTAAAATTTCCCAAATTACAGCTTCTTTTTTATCTACTATTTTTTTGGCTGTTTTTACAGTTTTAGCAATACCTCTTTCTAATAATTTCCTAATAATAAATGGCTTAAATAATTCAGCAGCCATATCCTTAGGTAAACCGCATTCATGAAGTTTTAACTCAGGACCTACAACAATTACTGAACGACCAGAATAATCAACCCTTTTACCTAATAAATTTTGGCGGAAACGCCCTGCTTTACCTTTAAGCATATCGCTTAAAGATTTTAATACCCTATTAGATTCTGTTTTAACGGCATTCGCTTTTCTTGTATTATCAAAAAGTGAATCTACAGCCTCTTGAAGCATTCTTTTTTCATTTCTTAAAATAACATCAGGAGCACTAACTTCGATTAACTTTTTTAAACGGTTATTACGAATAATAATTCTTCTATATAGGTCATTTAGGTCAGAAGCAGCAAATCTACCACCTTCTAAAGGAACTAATGGTCTTAAATCAGGAGGAATCACTGGTACCATTGTAACCAGCATCCATTCAGGTTTATTTTCTTTATTTCTATTTGCACTTCTAAAGGCTTCAATAACTTTTAACCTTTTTAAAGCTTCAGTTTTTCTTTGTTGAGAAGTTTCTGAACTAACTTGAGCACGCAAATCATAAGCTAAGGAATCCAAATCCAATGTTTGTAATAACATTTCAATGGCTTCGGCACCCATTTTAGCAACAAACTTTTCAGGATCATTATCTTCTCTCAAGTAATTATCACGAGGTAATGATTGAAGAACTTCTTCGTATTCACTTTCCGTCAAGAAATCACCTTTAGATAAATGCTGAACAGTGCCTGGATTAATTACAACATAACGTTCATAATAAATCACTTGGTCTAATTTTTTGGAGTTCCAGCCTAATAAATTTCCAATTTTATTGGGTTGAGAACGAAAATACCAAATATGAGCAACAGGGATTACCAATTGAATATGCCCCATTCTCTCTCTACGTACCTTTTTTTCAGTTACCTCAACACCACAACGGTCGCAGATAATACCTTTATAGCGTACTCTTTTATATTTACCACAATGGCATTCATAGTCTTTAACAGGACCAAAAATACGTTCACAAAATAAACCACCCATCTCAGGTTTATAAGAACGGTAATTGATGGTTTCTGGTTTTGTAACTTCACCTTTAGACCTATTTAAAATAGATTCGGGAGAAGCTAAACTGATAGTGATTTTTCTAAAATCACTTTTATTTTTTGTATCTTTTGTTGTTGTAAACATCCTTTTTTTAATTTTTTAAATTTGAATGAAACGAACTGAACTATTCTAATGTAACTTCTAGAGCAAGACCTCTCAATTCATGTAATAATACATTGAAAGATTCAGGAATACCTGGTGTGGGGAAAACATCACCTCGAACAATAGCTTCGTAAGTTTTTTGTCTTCCATTAACATCATCAGATTTTACAGTGATAAGTTCTCGTAAGATATGAGCAGCTCCAAAAGCCTCTAAAGCCCAAACCTCCATTTCCCCAAATCTTTGACCACCAAACTGTGATTTACCCCCTAAAGGTTGCTGAGTAACTAAAGAGTAAGGACCAATAGAACGTGCATGCATTTTATCATCAACCATGTGTGCCAATTTCAACATGTAAATTACACCTACAGTGGCGGGTTGGTCAAATCTTTCACCAGTTTGACCATTATATAAATAACATTGACCAAATTCTGGAAGTTCAGCTTTTCTTAACCATTCATTAACAGTATCAATATTGGGTCCATCAAATATAGGAGTAGCAAACTTTATACCTAATTTTAAACCAGCCCAGCCCAAAATAGTTTCATAAATCTGACCAAGATTCATCCTTGAAGGTACACCTAGTGGGTTTAATACAATATCAACAGGAGTACCATCCTCTAAGAATGGCATATCTTCTCTACGGACAATCTTAGAAACAATACCTTTGTTACCATGGCGTCCAGCCATTTTATCACCAACACGTAATTTTCTCTTATTAGCAACATAAACTTTTGCCATTTTTAAAATGCCCGCTGGTAATTCATCACCAATGCTAATTTGATACTTATCTCTTTTGTATTTACCTTCAATTTTGTTGTATTCAATTTTATAATTATGGAACAACCTTTGAAGAATGTTATCAATTCTTTCATCTCCTGTCCAATTTCTGGTAATTAGTTCTTTATAATTTAAACCATACAAATACTTTTTAGAAAACTTTTCATTTGCTGGAATAATCACATTTCCTAATTCATCTTTAACTCCCATAGACTTTCTATCCGTTAAAAGTCTAGAAAGTTTTTGATACATTAGTTCATTAAGATCAGAAATTTGAGAACGATACCACTTTTCTAGTTCATCGAGCTCTTTCTTTTCTTTGATTTTATTTTTAGCATCTTTTTTATCCTTTTTGAAAAGTTTCTTATCAATTACAACACCTTTAAATGAGGGGGGAGCTTTTAAAGAAGCATCTTTCACATCACCAGCTTTGTCACCAAAGATTGCTTTTAATAACTTCTCTTCAGGAGTAGGATCGGTTTCACCTTTAGGAGTAATTTTACCAATTAATATATCCCCTTCATTAACCTCAGCACCAATTCTAATTAAACCATTTTCATCTAAGTTTTTAGTGGCTTCTTCACTTACGTTTGGAATTTCATTGGTTAATTCTTCTTGACCTAATTTAGTATCTCTAACTTGAAGTTCAAAAGATTCTATATGAATAGATGTAAACAAGTCTTCTGATACTACTCTTTCAGAAATAACGATTGCATCTTCGAAATTATAACCTTGCCAAGGCATAAATGCAACCAATAAATTTTGACCTATGCTTAATTCACCGTTTTGAGTAGAATAACCTTCAGTTAAGACATCGCCTTTTTTCACTTTATCTCCAATCTTAACAATGGGAGTAATATTTATACAAGTACTTTGGTTTGTACGCAAAAATTTAGAAAGTTCATAAGTTACGATACCTTCATCAAAATTTATAATTTCTTCATCAAAAGTTCTGTTATATTTTACTTTAATAACTTTAGAATCAACATAAACAATTTCACCATCATCTTCAGCAACTATTAATACTCTAGAATCTAAAGCAGCCTTTCTTTCTAATCCAGTACCGACTATTGGAGCACTTGGTTTAATTAATGGCACAGCTTGACGTTGCATGTTAGAACCCATCAAAGCGCGGTTAGCATCATCGTGTTCAAGAAAAGGAATAAGAGATGCAGCCAAACTTACAATCTGATTAGTAGCAACATCCATATATTGAATTTCATCAGATTTAACCATAGGAAAATCCCCAGATTGTCTAGTTTGAACTTTATCTTTTACAAACTTTCCATCTTTTAATTCGTTATTTTTTTGTGCTTGTGCGATATAAATATCATCTTCCTCTTCAGCAGTTAAATAAACAATTTCATTTTCTACAGCACCATCTTTAACCTTCCAATAAGGAGTTTCAATAAATCCCAAAGAGTTTACTTTTGCATAAACACATAATGAAGAAATAAGACCGATATTAGGACCTTCAGGAGTTTCAATGGGGCATAATCTACCATAATGAGTATAGTGAACGTCACGTACTTCAAAACCAGCCCTTTCTCTCGTAAGACCACCAGGACCAAGAGCAGAAATTCTTCTTTTGTGAGTAATCTCAGCTAATGGATTTGTTTGATCCATAAATTGTGATAACTGAGAAGTACCAAAGAAAGAATTTATCACTGAAGCTAAAATCCTAGAATTTATTAAATCAGTTGGAGTAAATACTTCATTATCACGAACATTCATTCTTTCTTTCATAGTTCTTGTCATTCTAGACAAACCCACGGAAAATTGAGCAGCTAACTGTTCTCCAACTGTTCTAACTCTTCTATTGCTCAAATGGTCAATATCATCAACATTTGCTTTACTATTAACCAATTCAATTAAATATTTGACAATACTTATAATATCATTCTTGGTTAAAACCAGTGAAGTCTCGTCAAAATTTTTGTGAAGTCTTTTATTGATTCTGTAACGGCCTACTTCTCCTAAATCATAGCGTTTATCACTGAAAAATAATTTTTCAATAATACCACGAGCAGTTTCATCATCAGGAGCGTCTGCGTTACGTAATTGCCTATATATATATTGAACAGCCTCTAATTCATCATTAGAAACGTCTTTTTGTAATGTATTTATAATGATAGAATAATCAATCTGATCTTTAGTAACCTGATTACCATTTTCATCAATTTCAATTTCAGGTTTACTATCTTTTAATAAAATCAATGATTTAACACCAGCATCAATAATAATTTCCAAATGGTGCTCAGTTAAAGTTTCACCTCTTTCAATTAAAACCTCGTGTCTTGTAATAGAAGTAACTTCACCAGTATCTTCATCTCCAAAATCTTCAACCCAAGATTTTAAAACCCTTGCAGCAGTAACTCTACCTTCAAGTTCTTTTATGGAAGTTTTTTTAACCTTAACTTCTTCCGCAATATCAAAAATATCAAGGATTTCTTTATCAGATGAATAGCCTATAGCTCTAAGTAAAGTAGTAATTGGAAATTTTTTCTTACCATCAATGTAAGCATACATGATATTATTAATATCAGTAGTAAACTCAATCCAAGAACCTCTAAAAGGAATAATTCTTGCGGAGTATAATTTTGAGCCATTAGCGTGTAAAGTTTGTGCAAAGAAAACACCCGGAGATCTATGCAACTGGCTTACAATAACTCTCTCAGCTCCATTAATTATAAAGGTACCAGAAGGAGTCATGTAAGGTATATTACCTAAATAAACATCATCAATAATTGGCTTAAAGTCTTCATTTTCAGAATCTTTACAATACAAATGTAATTTAGCTTTTAAAGATACTGAATAAGTCAAACCTCTTTCTTTACACTCATTAATGTCATATTTAGGTGGATCTAGTGAATAATCTAAAAATTCTAAAACAAAATTTTCCCTTGAATCAAGAACAGGGAAATTTTCTAGAAAAACCTTATATAAACCTTCAGAAGGTCTTAAATCAGCTGGAGTTTCCAACTGCATAAACTCTTGAAAAGATTTAACTTGGATTTCCAATAAATCAGGATAATCAGCTATTTTACTAATTTTTGAGAATGAAATTCTTTCGTTATTTTGTTTAGCCATTAGGCAGATAATTAAAGTTTAAGACTTGTTATAAATACGTATAGACCTGAAAATTCAGGCCTGATTTAGAAGAAGAAATCGGTGCAAAAAAAATTTTTTGCACCGTAAATAAATTACTTAATTTCAACAGAAGCTCCAGCATCAACTAATTGTTTCTTAACACTTTCTGCCTCTTCTTTAGATACTTTTTCTTTAATTTTACTAGGAACGTTATCTACTAAGTCTTTAGCTTCTTTTAAACCTAAACCAGTAATATTTCTAACCACTTTAACTACTTCTAATTTCTTATCACCGGATGTTTGTAAGATTACATCAAACTCAGTTTGTTCAGCTGCTGCGGGACCTGCAGTAGGTGCTGCTGCAACCATAACGGGTGCTGCTGCAGCCGCTGGTTTAATTCCATACTCCTCTTCTAATATTTTTGCAAGTTCATTAACTTCTTTTACAGTTAAATTTACTAACTGTTCTGCAATTGATTTTACGTCTGCCATTGTATTAAACTTTTAAATTTTTCTTGATTAATTAAATAATTATTGATTTTTTTCTTCGATTGTTTTTAACAAGCCATGAATTGTACCACCGCTTGATTGTAAAGCACCCAACAAATTAGCCATTGGGGATTGAAGTAATCCAATTACCTCACCTAGAACTTCTTGTTTAGATTTTATTGATGCTACAGAATCAAGATTAGACTCACCCACAAAAACAGAAGCTTCAATATAAGCTGCTTTAAATCTTGGAAGTTCTGCATCATTTCTAAAATCTTTTAAAATTTTTGCAGGTTCAGCAAAATTTTCATTCGCAAAAACAATTGTTGTATTCTGTTTTAAAACAGGAAAAACTGCTTCATAACTACTATCAACAGCCGATAATGCTTTTTTTAATAATGTATTCTTTACAACCTGCACTTTTAAATTAGATTGAAAACAAACTCTTCTAAAATTATTCATTTTTTCTACTGTCATTCCGCCAGTATCTAAAATTAAAAAATTAGGATGTTGTTTCAAAGTCTCAGTTAATTCATTAACTAATATATGTTTTTCTTCTCTTGTCATTTTAATAACAATTAAATACCGCTGATTGAACTTTTCTCAACTTTAACACTTGGACTCATAGTAGCACTAAGATGGATAGACTTAAAGTAAGTATCTTTTAAAGTTGCAGGTTTAAGTCTTTGTAATACTGTTAGTAACTCAAGGGCATTATCAGCAATTTGTTCAGGAGTAAAACTTACCTTTCCAATAGCAGCATGAATTATACCTGTTTTGTCTACTTTAAAATCAATCTTACCAGCTTTAACCTCTTTAACTGCCTTACCTACTTCGTTAGTTACAGTACCAGTTTTAGGATTTGGCATTAAACCTCTTGGACCTAAAATTCTACCTAGCCTACTTACTTTAGGCATTACATCTTGAGAACAAATGATAACATCTACATCTGTCCAACCACCTTCAATTTTTTGGATATACTCATCTAAACCAACATATTCAGCACCAGCATCAAGTGCTTCTTTTTCTCTGTCGGAAGTTGTTAATACCAATACTCTCACATTTTTACCAGTACCATGAGGTAAACTAGCAACACCACGAACCATTTGATTTGCTTGCTTAGGATCAACACCTAACTTTACTGCAATATCAACAGTAGCATTAAATTTTGTGAAAGATATATTTTTTAATATGGAAGCAGCCTCTTGTAATGAGTATGATTTATTTTGATCATACTTTTCTAACGCTTTTTTATAGTTTTTTGATAATCTTTTTGCCATAATTTACTATAAATTAATTTTGATCCCAAGGTGGTGTACCTTCAACGACAATTCCCATACTCCTAGCAGTACCTGCAATCATTTTCATAGCAGATTCTATTGTAAAACAATTTAAATCTGGCATTTTGATTTCAGCAATTTCTTTTACTTTTTCCCAAGTTACTTTACCAACTTTTTTTCTGTTAGGTTCTTCAGAACCCTTTTTAATTCCTGCGGCATCCAATAATAAAATTGGTGCTGGAGGTGTTTTAATGATAAAATCAAACGATTTATCTGAATAAACCGTTAATAATACGGGTAATATCTGGCCTTGTCTGTCTTGAGTTTGAGCATTAAATCTCTTACAAAATTCCATGATGTTAACACCCTTGGAACCTAAGGCAGGACCAATCGGTGGTGCTGGATTTGCAGCTCCACCTTTCACCTGTAATTTTACATAAGTTTCAATTTGCTTTGCCATTTTTCCTTACGATTGTCTTTCTACTTGTGAATATCCTAACTCTAAAGGTGTGTTTCTTCCAAACATTTTTACCAATACAATTAGTTTTTTCTTATCTTCTAATATTTCTTTTATTTCTCCGTCAAAACCAATAAACTGACCCTCAATTACTTTAATAGTTTCTCCAATTACAAAAGGATTTTCTGGAATTTCTTCCATATTTTTTAATTCTTCGGCTTTTGCTAAAATATCTTCAATTTCATTAGGTTTTAAAGGTATTGGTACTTCGCGAATTACTTTTACTTTTTTAAGACCATCTTTAGATTTACTTTTACCTGAATCGTCTTTAATCAATTCAATTTCTTCCTTTTTATAATTTAAGAAGCCAACTATACCATTAATATCCTTAATAATTTGAATTAACTCTGGTTCTAAAGCCGCTTGAATTACAATATAACCGGGTAAATAGGTACGTTCTCTAACAGTTTTTTTTCCATTTTTAATATCAAATACTTTTTCTGTTGGAATTAAAATATTAGTAATTTTGTCTTGAAGACCTAATCTAATGATTTCAGACTCAAGATATTGTTTAACTTTTTTTTCTTGACCACTAATTGCGCGAACTACATACCATTTTAATTCCATAAGTATCAAAATTATAGATTATCGTAAATAAAACGCATACTAAAATTAAAAAGAGAGTCTGTTAATCCAATCAGAATTGCAAATAGTATTGATGCTACTATAACATAAATGGTTTGGATTTGTAATTCTTCCAATTTTGGCCAATGAACTTTATTAATTAATTCATCTGAATATTGAAAGAACATTTTTCTAATTTTATTCATTGATTTATCTATTAGCACGGGCACCAGGATTCGAACCCAGATCAAAGGTTTTGGAGACCTCTATTCTACCATTGAACTATGCCCGTTTATATATTAAGATTATTCAATAATCTCTGTTACCTGACCAGCACCAATAGTTCTACCACCTTCACGGATAGCGAAACGTAAACCTTTTTCCATCGCTACTGGATAAATCAAAGAAACTGTAACTGTATGGTTTTCACCGGGCATAACCATTTCTACACCTTCTCCTAAAGTAATATCACCTGTAACGTCGGTTGTTCTCATATAAAACTGAGGTCTATAACCATTAAAGAAAGGTTTATGTCTTCCACCTTCATCTTTACTTAATACGTAGATTTCAGCTTTGAATTTTTTGTGAGGTTTAACACTGTTTGGAACACAAACAACCATACCTCTTTTCACTTGGTCTTTATCAATACCTCTTAATAACAAACCTACGTTATCACCAGCTTCACCTCTGTCAAGAATTTTTCTAAACATTTCTACACCAGTTACAGTAGATTTTAAGTTCTCTGCATCAAGACCGATAATTTCAACTGCATCACCTGTGTTGATTACACCTCTTTCAATTCTACCAGTTACAACTGTACCTCTACCAGTAATAGAGAATACATCTTCAACAGGCATTAAGAAAGGTTTATCAATATCTCTTGTTGGAAGTGGAACATAAGTATCAACAGCATTCATTAACTCAATGATTTTTTCTTCCCATTGAGGCTCACCATTAAGACCTCCTAAAGCAGAACCTCTAATGATTGGAATATCATCTCCTGGGAATTCATATTTATTTAATAAATCACGAATTTCCATTTCTACTAAGTCTAACATTTCTGGATCATCTACTAGGTCCACTTTATTCATAAAAACTACAATATAAGGAACACCTACCTGACGAGCCAAAAGAATATGTTCTCTTGTTTGAGGCATAGGACCATCAGTTGCAGCAACAACAAGAATTGCACCGTCCATTTGAGCTGCACCTGTTACCATGTTTTTAACATAGTCAGCGTGACCAGGACAATCAACGTGTGCATAATGTCTATTAGCTGTTTGATACTCTACGTGAGATGTATTAATAGTAATACCACGCTCTTTTTCTTCTGGTGCATTATCAATTGAACTGAAATCTCTTTTTTCAGCCAATCCACTTTTTGATAAAACTTGCGTAATAGCCGCTGTTAAAGTAGTTTTTCCGTGGTCTACGTGACCAATTGTACCTACGTTTACATGCGGTTTTGAACGGTCAAAGGTTTCTTTTGCCATGATTATTTAATATTTACTTAATTACTGACGTCTAAAATTTGTAGAGCCAATGACGAGAATTGAACTCGTGACCTCTTCCTTACCAAGGAAGTGCTCTACCACTGAGCTACATTGGCCAGCTTATAAAAAAAAAGAGCGGGAGACGAGGCTCGAACCCGCGACCCTCAGCTTGGAAGGCTGATGCTCTACCAACTGAGCTACTCCCGCTTTTGTGGGTGGTGATGGATTCGAACCACCGAAGTCGTAAGACAGCAGATTTACAGTCTGCCCCATTTGGCCACTCTGGTAACCACCCGTTTGTCGTATTTAAAAGAACTTGTGCCCCCTGACGGACTCGAACCGCCGACCTACTGATTACAAATCAGTTGCTCTACCAACTGAGCTAAGGAGGCTTTTTTGATTTGAGTTGCAAAATTATATTACTTTTCTAATATCTCAAAATTTTTTTCTTTTTTTTCTTTTATTTTCATTTAATATATTGATTTTCAATTACAAAAAATTATTCCTTCATTCCTTTCCATTTTTTTCCATAACCATTCCTTACTAATGTCTACAGCATTTTCTAATTTCCTTCCTTTATACATTTCACAGACTATACTTGTTGCTAAACTACATCCCGTTCCACGAAAATTTTTTTCTAGTCGTTCTTTTTGAAAAGTATAAATATGATTATTAGTAATCAAATAATCAGTACATAAACTAGGATTAGTTATATGACCACCTTTAATCAATAAGTTTTTGACTTTGAGCTGTTCATATATTTCTTTCAACCCATTTTCTTCTAAATCATTGATTTTATATCCTAATAACGCTTCTAATTCATTAAAATTTGGAGTTAATAATTCTATTATAGAAAATAAATTTTGTTTTATGCTATCTATAAATTTAGAATCGATTAAATTACCACCTGATGAAGATTTCATAACAGGATCATAAATAATTGTAAGATTCTTATTGGATAAATAATAAGAAACAGTTTCAACAATTTTTGCATTAGCTAACATTCCTAGCTTCACAAATTTTACATCAAATTCATCAAATATTGCATTCAATTGATTTATGATTTGTTTTTTAGATACGGATTGAAAGGAATAGAATTTATTAGAATTTTGTGCAGTAACTGCTGTAATAACAGAAACACCGTAAATTTTTTTTTCAAAAAGAACATTTAAATCTCTTTGAATACCTGCACCAGAAGAGCAATCTGAACCACCAATAACAAGTATAGCTTTCATAAAAAAAACAAAACCCTAAACTTAATTTAGGGTTATTGAAGTGGGAGTTAACGGATTCGAACCGCTGACCCTCTGCTTGTAAGGCAGATGCTCTAAACCAGCTGAGCTAAACTCCCATTTTAAGTACCCAAGACCGGAGTCGAACCGGTAAGGTATCGCTACCATCGGTTTTTGAGACCGACGCGTCTACCAATTCCGCCACTTGGGCTCGAAATTGGAATGCAAAAATAATAGGTTACTTTTTTTATTCCAAATTTATTTGAAAAATTCATTGAAAAATTTTATCTTTATTTTGATTTTGAGTTATTTATAAATTTAAAAAAAATGGATTCTATTCATTTCTTCATTCCTTCACTAATTTTCAATTAACCTAAAATTGCAATTTTCAGCATCAAATATTTTTAATTTTTTTTACAAAATTATTCATGAGAACCAAATTAATTTTTTTTGTGTAGTTTTGTGAGCAATTTTATGGCAAAAAAATTATCCGAGATTCAAGCCCCGATTGAAAAAGAATTAGAACATTTTGAAGTTCATTTTCGTAACGCTTTAAAAACCAAAGTAATGTTACTCGATAAAATTATGCAGTACATTATTAAACGCAAAGGAAAACAAATGCGACCTATGTTTGTTTTACTAAGTGCTAATGTTTGTGGAGGTATAAAGCCCGCTACTTATCGTGGTGCTGCATTAGTAGAGCTTCTCCATACAGCAACTTTAATTCATGATGATGTTGTAGATGATGCTGATGAAAGAAGAGGTTTTTTTTCTTTAAATGCTTTATGGAAAAATAAAATTTCTGTTTTGGTTGGGGACTATTTGTTATCTCGCGGTTTATTGATGAGTTTAGAAGCTGATGATTTTCTATTATTAAAAATTGTTTCTAATGCTGTAAAATTAATGAGTGAAGGAGAATTACTACAAATTGAAAAGGCAAGAACCTTAAATATAGACGTTGCTGTCTATTTAGAGATCATCAGAATGAAAACAGCTTCATTAATTGCTTCTTGTACAGAATGTGGCGCAGCCTCGGTTACCAACGACAAAAATACCATTGAAACTTTAAGATTATTTGGAGAAAAAATTGGTTTAGCATTTCAAATAAAAGATGATTTGTTGGATTATGGCGAAGACCAAATCGGAAAACCTTTAGGTATAGATTTAAAAGAAAAAAAAATGACTCTTCCATTGATTCATTCTCTAAATCAAGCTTCATGGTACGATAGAAGAAAGGTCATTTCATTAGTAAAAAATCACAAAGGAAATAAAAAAGAACTTCAGTGGATTAAAGATTTTATTATCCAAAATCAAGGAATCTCCTATTCTCAGAAAGTAATGATAGATTACAAAAATGAAGCTATGGAGTTGATAAAGCCATTTCCAGAAAGTCCAAGTAAACAATCCTTAATTGATTTGGTGAATTATACCATTGAGAGAAGCTATTAATTTCATGATTTACACATTTCCTATACTATTTATAGCCATTATTGTCATTAAGTTGGCATTGGTTTATCAAAACTATTTACAAGTTAAGAAAAATTTTGAAGTTTTCTGTAATAAATGGAATATCAACCATTTTACAAAATTAAAAATTTTTAATCCTAAAATTCCAGAAATTCAAAAAGATAATTGGAAATTAATTTGGCAAAAACAAGGAGGAGGACGTTCTTTTAATCATGTTTTAAAAGTTTATTTTGAATTACCACAATCTTTAAATGACTTTCAATTGGCTCATAAAAACTTATTATCTAAAATTCATAATGCTGAAAACTGGAAAGAAGTTGAAAAAAATTTATTCTCTAATTCCCAAGATTTAAAAAATCAGCCTCAATTTTTACAAAATGTTTTGAGAATACAAACTGAATATGGATGGGGTATCTTAGAGGTAAAAAATCAACAAGCGTTTTATAGTATTATTGCTGAACCCTCACAATCTCAAGCTTGGAAACACTTAGATGACGTTATTCATCTTTTAAATCAGAAATTAATCTAATTTGTTATTTTCATTTATTGCAGTTCACCACCCAAAATATTTCATCAACCTATTAAAATGTTTCATTCATCAATTTTGCAATAAAAATTGATGATTTGGGATTTATTTTTGAACTGTCAATCTAAACTAAACTTTTACCAAAAAAAAACTAAACCATGAAAAAAATTTTCTAAAGCCTAAACAAAACCATAAAAT
>CAZBPK010000019.1:0-5318 GCA_964493765.1 uncultured Bacteroidia bacterium
GTAATGAAATACGCCCCTGCCCAACGGTAATCCCAATTTTGCAGGCGGGCTGACGGTATGAGGTATTTGTTTTGAAATTTATTCATTATCAATATCTTTTATATCGGGAAACAAAGCTTGTAACAAGACTTTTTTGTGTAATTCTAACGCTTCTATTTTTTGCGCATGTGCCTGTATTAAATCGTCTAAGGATGAAAGACAAGTGGCGATTTTTTGTTGCTCTTCAATAGATTTTGGGAATTTAATATTGATGTTAGAAATTCTATTGGCAGAAATTCCTAACACTTTTGCTCCTTGTGCTTCTCTTTGTATTTGTTTTCTTATCCAGTCAGATTTGAATAAAAAACCTGCAAAACCAACAATAAAAAAATTTTCTTTTTGTCTTGCCAAAAGAGTATGCAAACCAGATACTAATTTTTCACCATTTAGATTAACAATTTCTATACTTTTTCCAACGTCATTTAGGTCTTCTGATGCATCTGCAAAAATTATATCACCTTCTTTACAATAAGAATCTTCTTTAATTTTATCAATACAAACATCGGGATTTATAAATGGAACTATTTCTTTTTTAATATCAAAAAGAGTATTGAATTTGGTATGTATGTCAACGTAATGAATGTTTTTAATCTCTCCAAATTCATAATTCAGCATATCCCTTGAAAATGAGTTTGTAATTTTAAATTCATAAATCTCCCCCAATTTTTTCTCTTCCCACTCTCCACTATCCTTAAATTCGGGGAAGCGTAATTTGGGGACGGTTTCGCCTTCTTGGGGGAATAGGTTTTGCAGTAAGCCCTTTTTGTGGGCTTTGAGCTGTTCTAGCTTTTGCCGCTCGCCAGATATCACTTCATCTAAAGACGAAAGACAATCAGCAATTTTTTGTTGCTCTTCCCTTCCGGGAAATGGTAATTCTATTGACTTTACAATGTCTCCAGATAGATTACCTTGACCTCCTTGAATATATTTTGCTACAATCCAACTTTTTTTAAGTGTGAGATAATGATAGGCAAACTCATTACTGTATTCTGAACGCATACACAAAATTGCTTGATTGATAGCCCCACTAATCTTTGATAATGATACATCTCCACTATTTGCTCCGTACAAGGCAACCAATAAATCGCCCTTATTAACAAGTTTTGCAGACGATTTTTTTAACCCTAAATCAGAAATAAATAATTCTGTTTTTTCTTTTCCAATTTCAGCTGAACGTATAAAAGGAATTTTGCCATTGTAATACTCTTTATTTGTTGTGCTAGGTGTACCTCCACTAAATGATTCAAATACATCCCCCAACTTTTTCATTTCCCACTCTCCACTATCTTGAAACTCGGGGAATCGCAGGCGGGGGATAAGTCTTTTACTGTTTTCTTTGTCGGAATTGTGTTCGTTCATAGGTTTTATGGTTTTATTTTTCAAATATACATTAAACTTTTCAAATTACACACGGGCAAATAAAAAATTTTTTTACAGGAAAATATAAAAAGCGTTACCAAGGTGCAACGGTTTGGAATATTAACAATGATTAGGGGCTTTGCTCTGAAATGGCGTGAGGGATGCGGAGGGCACGAAGTGGCACTGCCTTTGCCTGCGAAGTATGAGCAGGCAAAGGATTGCCGAAGCGTTAGCGCAACCCGAAGCAGCCAGACCCGCAGCGTAGCAAGGGACACGCCCAAATACTGTTAATATTTTATAACTTTTTTTGCAACCATTTGATTATCAAAATACACTTTTAAAATATATGTACCTGCATTCAAATTATGCGTAGGAATAGTGGTTACGGTATTCCCTTGAATATCTTTTGGTTGATAAATTAATTTTCCAGATAAATCAAACAATTCTAATGAAATTGGGGCAGAAGTTTGATTTTGAATTAATATATGAAAATCATCGTTTGTAGGATTGGGATAAATAGTAACCCATTTTTCTAACCCCAGAATTTCTTGAAAAGAAGTAGTAGGACCTTGCTCTATTCTAAAATTAGTATTAGAGATATCAAAAAAGATGTTGTCAGCAGCTTCAACACGAACTCTACAAGTAGTTTTGGGTAAACCTGTGATATTAGTAGGAATCATCACAGCTTCAATTCCATCGTTAGGGGTGTTAGAGGCAAGGGTATAAGGATAGGTATAACCACCATCAATAGAAAGTTTTATATTTACATTCTGACAATTCACGGGCGCTGCTGTTGAATTCGCAACATTCCATTTAACGGTATCAATCGTTCCTGTTTTCCAAGTAATATTGGTATTAGGATAAGTAACACGAAAAGGACCTGCAGAAGCATTGGCATAAATTTTTACTCTGTAATAATCAGATCCTCCGCCATTAGAGCGGTTATCTCTTACGGTAACAGCAAAATTCATTTCACGGGTATAGGTAGGCAAAGTTTCTCCTTTGGGCGAGGTATTTTGTAACAATTCTAAAAGGCGTGGGAACACTCTAGTAGGGCTATTAGTAGGTAACCAAGAGCGAAACAAAGGAGCCGTTCCCGAAGGGGAACCGACATTAGAAATGGGTCCTGCATCAATTTGTTCCCAGCAATAAGTTAAAGAATCGCCATCTACATCAGAAGCAACAGCAGTTAACTCAAAAGGGGTGGATATAGGAATAGTATAACCATCAGAAGCGTTATCAATTTCAGGAGCGTTATTTCCAGTATTAATTTTTTGTGCGCAGTTCCAACCTGTTTGTCCTGAAATTTGGAGGGTATTACCAGCAATTTCATAGAAAGAACCATTATGGTAAATGTCTATACTGTTTTGAGCGATATTGGTAGAGGTATTACAGATACCAGCATAAGCCATGATGGTTACTCCCCCACCGGGTTCATAGGCAGGAGCAGAAGTAGAGCCATTTCCAGCACAATTATTAAAAGTATGATTACCAGCCAATTGATGCCCCATTTCATGGGCTACATAATCAATATCAAACGGATCGCCTACGGGCTGAGAAATTCCCGTTACTCCTCTACCTTTATTGGATGTACATATTACCTTCAAACCCGCTAACCCTGCACCAGCGGTAGCAAAAACATGCCCTATATCATAATTTGCAGAACCAATTCTATTGTTACAAGTGGTATTACAAGCATCAATCATTTGTGATGCACTGGAATTATTGAAAGGGTCAGAAGAAGTAGAACCTGTAAAAATTAGGGTATCATTATTAGGTACTAATTCAAAGCGAATAGCAAAATCACGATTCAAAGATACATTCACGCGATTAACAGTAGTGTTTACTGCAGATAAAGCGCCTGCTTTAGTACCTCCATGAAAATTTGTATATTCTACGGTAGTACATACGGCAAGTCTATATTTTCTTTGAACGGGACCTACTGCTCTATTAGAGTTCGTTTTTTCACTTTTTTCTTGTTCATAATGGATATTAGTTGCTTCATTTACAAGGCAATGAAACATTTTATCGGTCACAAAATCATGTCTCCAATAAACTAAATAATGATTTTGAGTTTGTTGATTGTAAGGGTCAATAAATAAAGTTCCTTCTAAGGTTTGAATCATGGCATGGAAGCCTTGATAGGTATAATCTATTCTACCTAGTGCGTAAGGGTCGTCCAAGCCTTTAACAGCAAAAGTTTTTATTTCTGGATATTTAGCGGCTAAGTCAGGATGCATAATAGGGGATTCAGAAACTCTAAATTTCTTGAAACTTCCATCAGGAAAAGGAATTTCTACAATACAATTGCTATACTCTGCAATAGTAAGGTCTTCATGAGGAGCATTTAATAAATGACTTTTCAATTTATTGATGTCCAATTCATAAGTTAAGTAATGATTAGATTGGATTTGTTTATCTCCAATGCTTTTAATTTCTTTTTCATTAAAAGATTTCCAAATGCGATTTTGTGCATATTGGAGAAAGGGCAAAAAGACTAATAAAACAATAAAAAAATTTTTCATGAAAGAAATTTTATGCAAAACTAAAAGCAATTCAAACTTATTCCAAACTTTTTAAAATTTTTTTAAAAAATTTCTTTGAAAATTGTTTTTTATCTTGAAAAATATCCAATAATCATAAAACAAAAAATGACCTCCAGTATGCTTGCAATAGCGATAATCAGTTCTGGCCAAGTTTTCTTAGTTTTTAAATAAAAAAGCAGAGAAACAAGACCTGCTAAAGCACCGATAAAAAGTACAAACCAAGTAGCAGAATGATTAAATTGATGTATAGCAACAGAACGCCCTAAATTAATAATCATGGTGTGCATGATGCCAAGTATAGTTAACAACCCTCCTAAAATTCCCGCCCAACTACTAAATCTAATTAAGGTTTTGCTCCACCAAGAAATTTCTTGAGTTTGATTTAAAGATCTTGAATTCAAATAACCCCATAAAATTAATAAAGCACCATATAGTGGTACATAATAGAGAATGTAAGTCATATTAAACAAATTAAATTAGGTTGCAAGATATAGTTTTTTTGAATATAAAATTCTGATTGTAATTTTGTGGCATGGAAAAATACCTAAAAAGTACGTTTTTTTTTGATTTTGAAAAGGAAAATGCACAAGAATTTATAAAAGATTTATTAATTTCTACTGAAAACCCTATTGAAAAAGCTAAAAAACTTTATTTAAAAGTTAGAGATGGTTTTCAATATAATCCTTATAAAATTGTATTAAACTCAAATGCTTTAAAGTTAAGTTATTTAATTACAAAAAATTATGGTTATTGCGTAGAAAAATCTATTATCATGGCTGGATTAGCTAGGGCTTTGGGAATTCCTTCCAGATTAGGTTTTGCGAATGTAAGAAATCATCTAGGAACAGAAAAAATTGAGAGAATTCTGGGAACTAATGTTTTGGTTTTTCATGGATATTGTGAATTATATTTGAATGGTAAATGGGTTAAAGCAACACCCGCTTTTAATAAAGAATTATGCCAAAAATTTGGTGTTGAACCCTTAGAATTTAATGGTCTTGAAGACTCTATCTTTCAGCCTTATAATGCCGAAGGTAATATTTTTATGGAATATTTAAAAGACCATGGAACATTTGAAGATATGCCCTTTGAATTATTTAAGAGTGAATTTCAATCTTATTACGGTCATTTAGTGGGTCAAAAAGTTGAAGATATGTATGTAACAGAAAAATTTCCTATAGATTTGTAAAAAATTTTTTATTGAAAATCAAATACATAAATTTAAATTCAAAAAAAATAATGAAAAAGATTTGGTATAGTAAAAGAAACCCTGTAATTTTGCATCACGTTTTTTGAAAAAAGGAAACAGAAATAAGCGGAAGTAGCTCAGTTGGTAGAGCATAACCTTGCCAAGGTTAGGGTCGCGAGTTCGAG
>CAZBPK010000020.1:0-3146 GCA_964493765.1 uncultured Bacteroidia bacterium
TTTTTGCAGCAATTACAATGGAAATACCTAATTCAGAATTTGTGGTGTTAATAATAATTTCCTTTTCTTTAAAATTTAAAATTACAAAAGATAATAACCAAAATATAGTTAATGAAACAAAGGAAATTAAGAATAATAATGTCAAATTTTATGAATTGGAATGAATTTTTATAGGAATATTGACCAATTCGGAAATATCTTCCCCTACTTCAATCATATCATCATCTAATTCATCATGATGCCAATTCACTAAAATTTTTTTTCCATTTTCATAATATAAATCCAACTCTTCAAATAAGCGAATTACTAATTTTGTAGCACTAGAATTAATATAAGTTAGCATGAAATTAAGAGTAATTTCTGGATTTGATTTAATATAATCAATAATCATTTCATGAATTGGGTTAAAAAATTCAGTAGCATTTGCGGGGTAAAGTTTTCCAATAAAATTGATAATACCTTTGTCTTTATCAAACAAAACTTCAGGTGAGAATTTGGTACTTTCTATTAAAACTGCGTTCATTTTAGCTTTTTACAAAATTATGCGATATTACGAATAAATGCTATTCAATTATAAATTGAGTATACAACTAAATTTTATTTTTCTGATAAACAATAACTTAAAAATTTTCATAATTTTTTAACCTAAAAAAATTTTTTCTTTGTAAAAAATGTTGAAATACAAAATTTACGATTATGGAAGAAATCATAATAAATAAAGTTACAAATAGTGCAATTTTAACCTTCAATCTGGAAGATTTTTATCCTAAACAACCCATTCAAGAATTAGATATTAAACAGTTTTTATTTATGGGGTTAATCCTTAAAGAAAAGGAATTTAGAGAAATGGTAAAAAACTACGATTGGAAACAATATGAAAATCAAATTGTTTGTATTCACTGCTCTGAAGATGCAATTATTCCTACTTGGGCTTATATGATTATTTCAACTTCCTTGAATGAAGTAAATGCGGAAGCGTTCTTTGGTAAAAAGGAAAATTATCTAGATGCTCATTATTACAAAGTACTTAATGATCTTCATTTTGATAATTTTCAAGATAAGAACGTTGTAATCAAAGGTTGTGGCGAAAAATATATTCCCAATTCTGCTTATGTGTTAGCGAGCCAAAAGTTATCTAATTATGTTAAAAAATTGTTTTACGGAGAACCCTGTTCTACTGTACCCATTTGGAGGAAAAAATAATCCTTAAAATTTGTTAAATATTTTTTTGTGTGTAACCTTTTCGGTAATTTTACGTAAAACATTTCAGAAACAATTTTAACCACAAAATAAAATGGGAATTTTCAATTTTTTTAAAAACCAGTTCATTGAAATCATTGAATGGTTAGACGATTCTAATGACACAATTATTTACAAATTTCCTGATGAAGATAGGGAAATCAAGATGGGTGCTCAATTAGTAGTAAGAGAATCACAAATAGCACTCTTTTTGAATGAAGGTAAGTTAGCAGATGTTTATGGTCCTGGTCGTCACGAACTCTCTACAAGAAATATGCCAATTCTTTCTACGCTTAAAGGTTGGAAATATGGTTTTAACTCTCCCTTTAAATGTGATGTTTATTACGTTTCCACAAAACAATTAGAAATTAAATGGGGTACAAAACAACCCATCTTAATTAGAGACCCTGAGTTTGATGCTGTAAGAATTAGAGCTTTTGGTAATTTATTCTTCAAAGTGGTAGATGCCCCTAAATTCTTTACAGAAGTAGCAGGTACCGACTCCAAAGTTACTACTGATGAAATTATTGATAGATTTAGAGGTATTATCATCTCTAAATTTACTTCTGCCCTTGGTAAAACAGGAAAATCAATTCTTGATCTCGCTTCTATGGGAGCAGACCTTGGTGATGAATTACTTCCCTTCATCAATAAAGATTTAGAAGCCGTTGGTTTAGAAATTAAATCCTTCAATGTAGAAAGCATCAATCTGCCAGAAGAACTCCAAGCAGAACTTGACGAAATGGTCAAAAATAACATGAAGTTAAGAACTAAACGTAAAGAAAAAATGCTTGAAAACGAAATGGAACTTACCAACCTTGCTAATAAACTTAATCTATCCCAAAATGTTGATGACATGAACAAGTTCCTTCAAATGCAAACAGGTTTAGGTATGACTAAAGATAATCCCAATGGTAACAATACAGGGGGTAATATGATGCAAACGATGATGGAAATGAATTTGGGTATGAATATGGTCAATCAAATGATGAACGCCCAAAATCAAAATAACAACAAGCAAACCCCAACTAATGACAACACTAATAATAATACTACCAATAACGCCGATGCAGAAAGAGAAAAAATTATGGCTACCCTCAAACAACTCGGCGAACTCAAAGAAATGGGAGTATTAACTCAAGAAGAATTTGATGCCAAGAAAAAAGAACTCCTCTCCAAATTAGTTTAATTCTTTTTTTGTTCATATGTTAAAATTAAGCTGTCCTCTTTGGACAGCTTTTTTTGTTAAAGTTAAAATTTATTTGGTATTTAATTAAAAGTTTTGTTATTTAGAGGTAAAATTAATGAAGTTATGAAAAAAATTCTTGAGATAATGAAAATAGAAAATAAAAGTGCCTCCTGTTAAGGACAGGAGGCAAACCTTGATGAGAAGTTTATCTCACTACGGAATAATCCTTATTGTGATTTGCTTCGCTACAAAATTAACGATAAAATTAAAAATAAATTAATTTATTTTATAAAATATATGGAACTACTTGGTAATCAGACAAAAAAAATTTTAGGGTTAGATATTGGTACTAACTCAATAGGAGCTTCTGTTATAGAAATTCCAGACAATATTAATGATTTCGGTAAATATGGAAAAATTCTTTGGTCAGGTAGTAGAATTATACCCACTAATGCCGACTATTTAAACCAATTTGAGCAAGGTAAAAAAGCTGATACTAATGCGGCAAGTAGAAGAAAAGCCAGAGGCTCAAGAAGATTAAAGTTTAGGTATAAGTTAAGAAGAGAGAGACTCACAAAAGTTTTTAAAATTTTGGGTTGGGTACCTGAAAATCTACCTTTTGATAACTCTAAGTTAATCAAGCAAATAATTAAAAATGAAGGTGATTTTTATTTTAAAATGAATGACTATTTGCCTTATTCAGATGAAGTTTATAAAG
>CAZBPK010000021.1:0-9505 GCA_964493765.1 uncultured Bacteroidia bacterium
CCATCGGCTCATTTAAGTAATATTGGGGAGATTCCAGAGCGGCCAAATGGGGCAGACTGTAAATCTGTTGTCTGATGACTTCGGAGGTTCGAATCCTCCTCTCCCCACTTAAGATTGATAAATGACCATTAATGATTAAAAATTGAAATTCAATTCAACAATCATAAATTTTCAATTGTCAATTATATGCGGGAGTAGCTCAGTTGGTAGAGCATAACCCTTCCAAGGTTAGGGTCGCGGGTTCGAGTCTCGTCTTCCGCTCTTTTTTATTGTTTAAAATCACATAAGCCGAAGTGGTGGAATGGTAGACACGCAAGACTTAAAATCTTGTGGCTTGTAAAGGCTGTGCGGGTTCGAGTCCCGCCTTCGGTATTTTTAAAAACTATGTACTTTGGTTTAATCGGTAAATCTTTAAAGCATTCTTTTTCTCAAAATTATTTTACTCATAAATTCACTTCCTTAAATTTGCCTTTTTCCTATCATCTTTATGAGCTAGAAAATTTGGAATCTATCCATGAATTACTTAATAGAGCTAATCTTAAAGGTTTAAATGTTACAATCCCTTATAAAACAGATGTTCTACGATATGTAAACAAAGTTTCGCCTGAAGTCCAACAAATAGGTGCGGCTAATGTTTTATGTAGAGAAAATAACCTTTGGGTTGCTTATAATACGGATACCATAGGATTTCAAAAAAGTTTATTCCGTTTTTTGCCCCAACAAAAAAGTTTTCAAGCAATTGTATTAGGCAATGGAGGGGCTTCCAAAGCAGTAACTTATGTTTTAGAAGAAATGAATATTCCTTATGTGGTTATAGCAAGAACTCCACAAAATTCTCAACAAATACCCATCGAACAATTTGCTGATTATGCAAAAGATTATAAACTTTGGATTAATACTACTCCCATAGGAATGTACCCCCATTTCGACGAAGTGTTAAATATAGATTTTTCGTTGGCAAGCGCCAGTCATTATTTATTTGACTTAATTTATAATCCCGAAGAAACTTCGTTTATGTTAGAAGGGAAAAAATACGGCGCAAAAACTCAAAATGGTTTAGAAATGCTTCATTTACAAGCAGATGCCGCATGGGAGATTTGGCAGAGATGGATTTAACCAAGTTATATTAATGATTTTTTGGGCGTGTCCCTTGCTTTCGCTGCGGGTCGGGCTGCTTCGGGCTACGCTATCGCTTCGGCAATCCTTTTTCCACTTTTTCCAAAAGCGTCAAAAGGCAGTGCCACTTCGTGCCCTTCGCATCCCTCACGCTTACAGTAGTGTTCAATCTAATTATTTCCAAACTCTCTCAACTAAACCAAATGATTTACTACTTCAAAAATTGGTTTTCATAAAGTTGTACCCAATCTTGAACATTCATTTTTTTAACCAATTCTCCAATCAATGTATAAGGAATTTTTTGAATTTTTTTAAAACGAATACAACTTTTTCCCATATCTAATTTAGAATCAGTATGTTTGGAAAACTCTGAAACAAACCAATCCATTAAACTTTTATCCGCATAAATTCCCATGTGGTAAAGGGCAATAAAATTTTTTTGAGCGGCTAAATTTATGAAAGGTAGTGGCAATTCAGGTTTGCAATGATATCCTTTGGGATAGATACTATGAGGTACAACATAACCAATCATTCCATAATTAATAGTTTCTTCAAAACCTTCAGGAAGATTTTTTAAAATAACTTCACGTAAATTTTGAATAGCCTCTTTTTTTTCTTGGGATTCTATATTCTCAATATAATCTTGAACAGACATAAAAAATTAATTTTGAAATTGAAGTTCTGCAAATTTAAAGTAAGCACTTTCTAAATTTTGAATGAGTTCTTCGTGAGTACCTTTTTCAACAATTTTACCATTCTGCAATACCAAAATTTGATGTGCAGATTTGATTGTGGATAATCTGTGAGCAATGACTAAGGTAGTTCTTCCTTTCATTAAAAAATTTAAGGCTTCTTGAACGAGGTGTTCGGATTCTGAATCCAAAGAAGACGTAGCCTCATCTAAAATCAAAATTTTAGGATTTTTTAACAACGCTCTAGCAATAGCAATTCTTTGTCTTTGTCCGCCTGAGAGTTTTACACCTCTTTCTCCTACAAGGGTTTCATAACCTTCTGGGAAACTGGAAATAAATTCATGAGCATTGGCTAATTTTGCAGCCTGAATAACTTCATCAGGAGTTGCATTCAATTTTCCATATAAAATGTTTTCATGAATAGTTCCGCCAAAAAGTAAGACATCTTGAGGTACAATAGCAATTTGTTTTCTTAAATCGGTTAAGGGTATTTGATGAATAGGCTTTCCCTCTAAGTAAATGATACCTTGATTAGGATCGTATAATCTCATGAGCAATTGAGCGATAGTAGATTTTCCAGCTCCACTTGAACCTACTAAGGCTGTTACTTCCCCTGATTTCATTTCAAAACTTACCCCTTGTAAAACCATAAATTCTGGACGGCTTGGATAAGCAAAATGTATATTTTCAAATTTTATATTTCCTTGAACAACACTTTCAGAGATAACAGAATGTAAATCTTCTGTTTTTTCTTGGAATAATTCGCGTACTCTTTGAGTGGCTCCAAGTGTTTTTTGTATTTGTGCGTAATACTCACTAAAGCCCCCAAAAGCGGCTCCCACAAAAACCGTATAAATCACAAATTGAGTAAGTTTTCCTACAGTAATTTCTTGATTTTGAACTAAATATGCTCCATAAGCAACAATTAATATAATTGCACCAAACAAACAAAAAATAATAAAAGAAGCAAAAGCTGCTCTAAACCATGAAGCCCTTAAAGCCAAACGAACTGTTTTTTCTATTGAATTGGAATATCTTTTTTTCTCAAAATCTTCATTGGTAAATGTTTTTACATTTAAGATTCCTAAAAAGGTCTCTTGAGCAATAGTAGAAGTTTGGGCTAATTCATCTTGAACTTGCTTAGATAATTTTTTGATGTATTTACCAAAAATAATTGCACCTACAATCACAATGGGAAAAGAGGCTAACATCACGAAAGTTAATTTGGAGGAAATCCAAAAAATCACAGCAATCCCAATAACTAAATTAATGATACCTCTCAATAATTCAGGTAGTGTAAGAATAAAAGTATCAGAAATTTGAGACAAATCGGCTGTCAATCTGCTATTCAAATCACCTACCCTTTGTTGATGAAAAAAATCCATAGGCATTTGTATAAGATGGCTGTACAACTGTTTTCTAATATTAGCAATCACATTTTCAGAGACTTTCGTAAAGGTAATAATTCTAAAAAATGAAAAAAAAGCTTGTGCTGTTAAAATTAGCAACATAAACAAAGCTAATTCGTACATGGATTGAGTAAATTCAGAGCCTTGTTTTTTTAATGAGACGTCTAAAATGTTACCAATAGCGTAAGGAAAAATCAAAGAAGTTGCGGTAGAAAGCAACAAACAAATCATTCCAATAAAAAATAAACCATAATAAGGTTTAAAAAATGGTATAAAAAACTTTAATGAGGATAAATTTTCTTTGTTAAGAGGAACTTTTGATTCAGATTCTGTATAATTTTTTTGCATGGGGGTTCATTCAATTATTATGCAAATTGAAAGCAAAATTAGTAAGAATTTTTGGAATGTAAAGAGATATTAGTTATCGAACTCTTAAAGTTTTTCCGGGCATTAATTTTGCATGAGTAGAAATTCCATTCAATGCACAAATTTTATTTACAGAAGTACCGTATTTAATAGCCAAATTATAAAGGCAATCCCCATATTTAATAGTATGATACAAAGCACCTGCACCACCATAATTGTTTACAGGAGCAGAATATCCTTTTGGGTGTATATTTTTTAAATGATCATAGGTTTTGGAATTTATTACTAAATAATCGGTTTTGAGTTTCTTTTTATAAAAATCAAAAACCTTTTCTGCATTAATAGGTGAACCTAAATAGCGAATTTCAAAATGTAAATGGGGTCCTGTACTATATCCCGTATTTCCACCGAATGCAATAGGTTGCCCCGCTTTGATTGTATCTTCTGGTTTTACCATAAATCCTGATAAGTGTCCGTATAAAGTTTCTAAACCACCTTCATGGGTTAAAACTACAAAATTTCCATAACCAGGTTCCCAAGTAACAATTCTCGCTATGCCGTCCATTGCAGCGTAAATGGTATCCCCAACATTTAATAAAATATCTGTTCCATAATGAAAACTCCCCCATCTAGGACCAAAGCAAGATGTAACTCTACCATCATGAGGGCAATGAAATTGATGTACTTCCCCTTCTGATAAAGCAAATTCTACACTTTCTTTAAACTTTGTCATATCAAACTTGAAAGGATTAATCACTCTTCCATGCCATTTTGAGCTTGGAAAATCCTTTTTTATGAAGTATGAAGTATCAACAGTTTCAAAAAAACGGTTAAAATCATCATATTCTGTATGAGACACTAAGCTATTTTGAGCGTAAGTAAATAAGAATAAAACGAATATGTAAAAAAAAGATGCGGCTATTTTTTTCATTATTTAGAAAAAATGAGTTCAAGTGCTGCAAAGATATAGTATCAATTCGCTGAAATCAAATAAAACTTTTAATTTTATGTATTTTTTTTCAACAAGATCAAAAAGGAAAGTAACTAAATAGGTTTTTTTTCACTTTTTGAGGGATTTTACTCACATAGTTCATCAGTAATTTTTTTATTACCGAAATTTGCTGTCCCGTTTTTCAACATGATAGATATTATTGAAATCATTAAAAATTTAACTTCCATTTCGGAAAAAAGTATAAAAGCAACCGTTCAGTTATTGGAACAAGAAGCAACGGTACCGTTTATTGCTCGTTACAGAAAAGCTGTTACTGGTGGTTTAGACGAAGACCAAATTCGTGATATTCAAAAAGCATGGAATTTCGCAAAGGAACTGAATCAAAGAAAACAAACCATTTTAAAAACTATAGAAGAACAAGGTAAACTTACTCCAGAATTAAAATATCAAATTGAAAATTGTTTGGATAGTAATGTTTTGGAGGATTTGTATTTACCCTACAAACCGAAAAGAAAAACTAAAGCAGTTATTGCACTAGAAAATGGTTTAGGACCATTGGCAGAATCTATACAAACTATAAAATCAGGAGATAAAACAGCAATTATTAGGGAGTTTGTAAAGGGTGAGGTTTATACTCCCAAAGAAGCCATTACCGGGGCTCAGTACATTATTGCGGAAACTATCACAGAAAATGCTGAGATTAGGGCTTTTGCAAGAAAAACCATGAGTGAAAATGCTGTTTTTGGTTCTAAAAAGAAAAGAACTGACCACCCAGAAGCTTTTAAGTTTGATTTATATGATGATTTTACTATAGAAATTACTAAAATCAAGCCTCATCAAACCCTTGCTTTAAACAGAGGTGAAAAATTAGGCATTTTGTCCATTGGTCTTCAATTAGACGAAGAGAATCTCGTGCAATGGATTAACAAGTTTCTAAAAATTAAAGAAGATTTGCTATTTTATGAGGAATATCAACAAGCAATCAAATTAGGTTTGACACGTTATTTATTGCCCTCCATTGAAAGAGAAATTCGTAATCAATTAACAGAAGTTGCAGATTTACATGCTTCTAAGGTATTTGCAGAAAACCTTAGAAACTTGCTCATGCAACCTCCTATGCTCAATAAAATTATTATGGGAATTGACCCTGGATTCTCTTCAGGTTGTAAAGTGTGTGTAATTGATGAAAATGGTAATTATCTTGAAGGAGATACCATTTATCCCGTTCCACCCAGAAATGCAGTTTTGGAATCCGAGTATATCGTTCAAAAATTGGTGGAAAAATATCACGTTGAGGTTATTGCCATTGGAAACGGAACAGCGAGCAGAGAAACGGAACAATTTGTTGCTAATACTATCAAAAAATATCGTTTAAAATGTAAATATTTGATTGTCAATGAAGCAGGAGCATCTGTATATTCTGCGTCACCCTTAGCAAAAAAAGAATTTCCTCATTTAGATGCCTCTCAAAGAGGAAATATTAGCATTGCTAGAAGAGTTCAAGACCCCTTAGCAGAATTAGTAAAAATAGACCCCAAATCTATTGGTGTAGGATTATATCAGCATGATATTGACCAAAATTTATTAGAATCTGAATTAAAAGCGGTTGTTGAATCTGCTGTAAATGAAGTGGGTGTGGATTTGAATACGGCATCTGCAACTTTGCTTTCTTTTATTTCGGGATTAAGCACAAGAATTGCCGATAATGTTGTAGAATTTAGAGCAAAAAACGGTGCATTCAAAGATAGAAAATCTCTATTAAATGTGAAAGGAGTGGGCGAAAAGGTATTTGAACAAGCCGCTGGATTTTTACGTATTCGTGATGCTCATGAATTTTTGGATAATACTGCTATTCACCCTGAAAGTTATGAAAAAGTATATCAAATTGCTGATTTTATGAATATTCCTTTAAATAAATCCTCAGAATTAGCATTAGCTTTAAAACACCTCAAATCCGACAAAAAGAAACAATTATTAGAAAAATTGAATTTGGATATTCATACTTATGAATTGATTGTAGAGAACTTATCCAAACCTGGTAGAGATCCTCGTGAAGATGTTCAAGCTCCTTTGTTACGCTCCGATGTTTTATCTTTAGAAGATTTGCAAATTGGTATGATTTTGAGCGGAACCGTAAGAAATGTAGTTGATTTTGGTGCATTTGTAGATATTGGATTAAAAAATGATGCATTATTGCATGTATCTAGAATGAACGTTAGAAGAGGTACCTCGCCAAACCAATTATTGTCCGTAGGAGATATTATTCAGGTAAGTATAGAAGAAATTGATTTGGAGAAAAAAAGAGTTGGATTAGCATTAGTGAAAGATGCGTGAGGGATGCGAAGGGCACAAAGTGGCACTGCCTTTTGACGCTTTTGGAAAAAGTGGAAAAAGGATTGCTGAAACGAAGTGGAACCCGTAGCAGCCCGACCCGCAGCGAAAGCAAGGGACACGCCCCAATGAAAATTATAAAATTATCAAATCCACAATTCATAAAATTGATTTCTTGATTTCGTGTATAATTTGATGTTTATATAAACTCTTTAATTTCCTAAATTTGCAAAATACAAACATGGATTTATCAATTTTTTTTGAAGATTTAAAATCATTTTATGATCATTTAGCTATTTCGGCTCATTCACAATCCCTAAAAACGGTTACATGGGCTTATATTGATAATTTTCCCGATATTTCACAGGCGGATATTATTATTATGGGCTGCCCTCATCATTTAGGTTCTGAACAAGAGGGTTCCGAACTTGCTCCCAATGCCATTAGAAACTATTTGTATTCCCTAGTTTCGCCTGTGGAAAATGCTAAAATTATTGATTTAGGAAATTTGAAAATTCATGAAAATAATGGTTATGAAGTTATTAAACAGGTTGTAGAATACCTTATCAAACAAAATAAAACCGTTATACTTTTAGGGGGTACTCATGATACTGCTTATGGGCAATACCTTGCTTACCAAAATTTTGAACAATTTATTGAATATGTTTCCATTGATAACAAATTGGATTTAATGGATGCCGATTTGGGATTATCAAACAGAACTTTCCATAATCAAATTTTAAGACATAAACCTAATTATTTAAAGCATTTTTCGAATATAGGTACTCAAATTTACTATGTTAGCGAAGCAGAAAGAAAAGTAATGAAATCTTTGCAGTTTGAAAGCCAAAGATTATCAGAATTTAGGCAAAATGTCAAAAGAGCTGAACCCTATTTTAGAAACGCTAATATGGTATCAATGGATTTAAGTGCTGTACGGCAAAGTGATGCACCTGGAGTAAATGAACCATGCCCAGCGGGATTTAGTACAGAAGAAATTTGTCAAATCGCTAGATTTATTGGTATGGGTTACCATGTAAGTTCATTTAGTATCAATGAATTAAATCCTTTAAAAGATAAGGAAAACCAAACCGCACATTTAGCGGCTATCATTTTATGGCATTTTATTGAAGGCTTTTATAATCGTATTTATGATGAGCCTCTTCCCGATAGAAGCAATTTGAGATGCTTTATTGCAGATTTAGAAGATAATCTTGTTCCTGATATTACATTTTATAAAAGTGAATTAACGGGTAGATGGTGGATGGAAGTGCCTTTTCCTTCTCAAGGTAAAAGGTTAAGCCCTAAATTGAGTAAATTAATCCCTTGTTGTGAAGAAGATTATATGACTGCCGTAAGTGGCGAAATACCAGAAAGATGGTGGATTATGCACTGTAAATTCTTAGAAGAATTAGTTTAATTCATAAATTCGTACTCTCTATGAGTCCAAATATTTCTATTGTTTTACCTATTTTCCATGAAGAACTTATTATTCCCACACTTTTTAAAAGAATAGAAAAAGTTTTATCCGATAATTTTTCTTCTTATGAAGTCATTTTTGTGAATGATGGTAGTACAGATAAAAGTATTGAAATGATCAAAACAATTTGTCATCAAAATCCATCGTATCATTATATCAGTTTTAGTAGAAATTTTGGGCATCAAAAGGCATTAATGGCGGGAATGAGAAATTCAAAAGGACAAACGGTCGTCATTATGGATTCCGATTTACAAGACCCTCCAGAATTTATTCCTACTCTTTACCATAAACTCCAAGAAGGTTACGAAATGGTTTATACCCAAAGAAGTAAAAGAAAAGGGGAATCAATTTTTAAATCCTTAACTGCAAAATTTTTTTATAGAATTTTAAATGCTTTTTCACCAATTGATATTCCCTTAGATTCAGGGGATTTTAGAATTATGAGCCGTAAATTTGTTGATGCTATCATAAAATTACCAGAAAAAAATATATTTTTGAGAGGTCAGATGGCTTGGTTAGGCTTTAAAAATACTTATCTTACCTACGAAAGAGATGCAAGATATGCGGGTAAAACAAAATATTCGTTAAAAAAAATGCTATGGTTTGCTCTCAACGGAATTACCTCTTTTTCTAATTTTCCTTTGCAAATTGCTTCATTTCTGGGAGTTTTATTTTCTTTGGTTGCATTTTTTATTATGCTTTATGCTTTTTACTCAAAATTTATTCTAAATCAAGTAGTTACAGGTTGGACATCCATCATGGTGAGCACAATGTTCATTGGAGGAGTTCAATTATTATGTATTGGGATAATAGGAGAATATATCAGTAGAATTGCTAATGATGTAAGAAATCGTCCTGATTATATTATAGAAGAAAGTAACCTTCAAGAATACCATTAAATTTTATAATCTTTTGGGCGTGCCCCTTCGCTTATGCTCAGGGTCGGGCTTGCTTCGTGCTTCGCTGCTCGCTTCTGCAATCCTTTTTCCACTTTTTTCACCAGCGTTAAAAGGCAGTGCCCCTTCGTGCCCTTCTCATCCCTCACTCTTACCGTCCAATTGTTTTTCACATGTCTGTCCCTAACCCACTTCTTTAAAAACTTTAAGATGTAAAAATTTTGTCCACATTTACTATATATTACTTATATTTGTGCATATAT
>CAZBPK010000022.1:0-79965 GCA_964493765.1 uncultured Bacteroidia bacterium
GGGTCGGGCTGTTTCGGGTTTCACTTCGTTTCAGCAATCCTTTTTCCACTTTTTTCAAAAGCGTCAAAAGGCAGTGCCAAGCCCTTCACATCCCTCACGCTTAACCTCACTCTACAAAGCAGACTGCCATCAATTTTGAAAAAAAATCTAAAAAATAAACTTTTCATTGCAAAAATATTTTTTATGCTTTTCCGTTACAAGCCATTTTAAGAAACGAAAAAACAAACACAAATCATTAAAAATATGTAACTTTGCAAGAAAAATCTAGCCAAATGTTTGACGACGCGACAATAGACAAGTCTTGGAGTTTTACAGAGTGTTCCGTAAAAGACACTTCTTATATTACGCATAATTATTACACTTATCCCGCTAAATTTATTCCACAGTTGGCAAGTAGGCTTATTGTAGAACACAGCCGAAAAGGAGAACTCATTATAGACCCTTTTATGGGAAGTGGGACAACAGTTTTGGAAAGTATTGTAAATCAACGAATTGGAATAGGTACAGATATTAATGAAATAGCCTATTTGGTCGCAAAGGTAAAAACTACGCCTATCAAATCCAATGAATTAGCTCAAGAATTAGTACAATTAGAGATGGATTTGAAAAGCCGTATTATTGGAAAAAAGGATTTTTATTTGGGAAAAGCCTACCAAGAATTGCATTTTCACGAAAGAATAGATTATTGGTACAAAACTACTCAAAAAGAAAATTTAGCCATTTTGCTTTGTAGAATTTTGGAAGTTGAAAACGAAAGTATAAAAAATTTTTTTTTGGTTGCCTTTGCCCAAATATTAAAAACTTGCTCTATTTGGTTGCAAAAAAGCATTAAACCCACACGAGATTTAAAGAAAAAAGACTATGATGTTTTGAGTACGTTTTTGCAACAAGCTAAAAAAATGCTCAAAAAAAATGATGCTTTTTGTAAAATTTTGCCTCAAAATGTTTTAGACAATATTGCAAATTTTAGAAAAATTGCTTGCCAAGATGCCCGAAATTTACCTTGTGAAAACGAAATAGCAAGCCTTATTGTAACAAGTCCGCCCTACGTAACAAGTTATGAATATGCCGATTTGCACCAACTACCTTTATATTGGTTGGGACATTTAGACGAATTAGCTCAATTTCGCAAAAAATTCATTGGTTCTTCGGCTACACAAAGAGAAGAAATTATATTACATAGTGATTTGGCAAATGAAATAGTGACAAAATTAGGTAATAATAAAAAAGGGCGTGAAGTCCGCAATTATTTTGCAGATATGTACGAAACTTTTGTAGAAATGTACCGAGTTTTAAAACCGCAAGGAAAGGCTTGTATTGTGATTGGCAACACTAATTTTAAGGGCGTGAAAATTCAAAATGCAGAAGTTTTTGTAGAACAAATGCAAACAATCGGTTTTCAGGTTTTTGATATTATTAAAAGGGAAATTCCTTCTAAAATGTTACCTTCCACAAGAGATAGCAATACAGGGCAATTTGCAAAAGTAACAGATGCTAATTTGACTTTGGCGTATCCTACCGAGTACATTTTAATTATGCAAAAACAATGACGATTAAAGACCTGATAACGATTTACGAAATCAAAAAAGCCCAATACGGCGGAAATGCTTATAAACATATTTCTAACCTACTTACAGAGGCAAAAGAACAACACAAAGCAGACTTTTTGACAAGTGAAGTTGCTAAAAAAGCCCGAAAAGAAGGCAGAGAACCCGACCACGAACAATCTTGGCGTGCTTTCAAAGGTAAGAATTTAGAAAAATTGATTGAGTACATTATCACTGATGAAATTCAAAGTTTGGGCTTAAAAGTCATTAATGGTAATTCTTTGGAGAGAACAGAAGGTAAGAATTTGCCTGAAGAATTGAGTAAAGTAAAGCGTAATTTATTGGTAGATTATGGCGAATATGGTTGTCATTTGCCCGACGTGGATTTGATAATTTACGAACCCAAAACCTCTAAAATTATTGCGGTTTTGTCAAGCAAAGTAACTCTAAGAGAAAGAATAGCCCAAACAGGTTATTGGAAAGTGAAATTATTAGCGGACAACATTACCAAACACATCAAAGTCTATTTTATCACACCCGACGAAGATGGAACTTTGACCATAAAGCACCCGACTAAAAAAGGGCGAGCAATCGTAGAAATTGATACAGACGGTTGTTATGTGTTGAGTGAAACTAACATAGAGGAAAGCGACAAAGTAAAGATGTTTGACAAGTTTATTCCTGACTTGAAAAATTTGATGAAACAATAAAAACATCAGCCACCATTATGTTTCAAAAAGGCGGGCTGATGTACTATTTTGAAATTTAGTGCTTTTTATTTACTTTTGTGCGTAAGGCTTGGGAAGTGCTAGAAGTGCTATTAAATCCCGCCCTTCGCAAACATTTTTCATTGCTGGGCAATTAACAATAAAACAAATGGGAAGTGTAACATATAATTTTTTAGCAGACAGTTTGTTCTTTCACTAAGACAGTTTGGCGAATGATTTTGCAAAAGAAAGTGATGAAAGAATAGAAAAGGAATTACAAGATTATAGAAAACACTGCATTGACAATTACGAAGAGTTAATCAAAGAAATTGTAGAAAGAGAATCCATTTTAAAAGTGTTCTCTTCATATGACGAAACAGCACTTAATTTACTTAAATAAACTTCTTTTTATGTTGACCAATTTGTCATTAAAGACCCCTTTATTCAATTTAACGGAACTAAAGTCCGAAATGGCAACAATAATAGCAAAATATATAGGCTATCAAAATGACATAAAACTTGATAGAAAGAATCGCAAAAACTTTTCGGGTCTGAATAAACATTAATCCTATTGGAATAATTTCAACATAAATTATTCATTTGAATTTAGAAACCCATTAATTTTGCATTCATGAAAGAACATTTTTTAACCCTATATCATTATGAAGCTTGGGCGAATGAAAAAGTTATGGATTCTATCCAAAATTATTCCCCAAAAGATCAACAAATTTTACGATTATTTAGCCATATTTTATCCGCTCAAACCATCTGGCTTCAAAGACTGTCCTTTCAACCAACCATTCAAAATGCGTGGCAAGTTTTAGCTGTTGAAGAATGCAAACTACAAATGCATCAAAATCACCAATTACTTCTTGAATTTTTAGAAAATACTCATGATTTTTTTCAAAAAATTTCCTATAAAAATACGAAAGGCGAAGAATTTACCAATTCAATTTATGAAATTCTCACCCATTTATTTAACCATTCCTCATACCATCGTGGGCAGATTGTTTTTTGTTTAAAGAACTATACTCAAGAATTACCTGTTACGGATATAATTTTTTATTTACGTAAAGATGCTCAAAAAACCTAAATATGGTATTCTTTTGCTAAATCTAGGGACACCCAAAAGCCCTTCTACTTGGAATGTTGCAAAATATCTAACTCAATTCTTAAATGACCCTAGAGTCATTGATATCAACCCTATTGCAAGGTGGCTATTAGTAAATTTAATTATTGTTCCTTTTCGTTCCCCAAAATCCGCTAAATCTTATCAAAAATTATGGACAGAAAAGGGTTCTCCATTATTATTTTATGGTAAAGAATTAGAAAAAAAATTGCAAGAATCACTTGGGCAAGAATTTGGGGTTCATTTGGCAATGAGGTATCAAGAACCTTCCATTCCCAAAATTTTAAAGGAAATGGAAAAAATGAGTTACCAAAAAATTATTATTTTTCCTTTATTTCCTCAATACGCTTCCTCAACTACTGGTTCTGCAGTTCAAGAAACCCTGCAACATTTAGCCAATTGGTATGTTATTCCTGAACTTCAAGTAGTTTCTCAGTATTTTGATAATCAATATTTTATTGACACTTGGGTTAATATTGGGAAAAAATATATCGAAAACCAAAATTTTGACCATGTTCTTTTTAGTTATCATGGATTACCGATTCGTCAATTGGACAAAGTATATCAAGACGGCAAACTTTGTAAGGAACATTTTTGTAAAAAAGAGTGGAATGAGCAAAATTATTATTGTTACGAAGCAACTTGCTATGAAACTACAAGAAAAATAGCGAATGCTTTAAATATTCAAAATTATTCGGTTGCGTTTCAATCAAGATTAGGAAAAGAACCATGGATACAGCCTTATGCCGAACCCACTATAATTGATTTAGCTCAAAAAGGTGTTAAAAGGTTATTAGTCTTTTCACCTGCTTTTGTTGCTGATTGTTTAGAAACGACTATTGAAATTGGGCATGAATACGCAGAAATATTTCAAGAAAATGGAGGCGATCAATTAACCTTAGTACATTCACTAAATGCAGAAAATGAATGGGTTGAAGCCATAAAAAAAATGATATTAGAAAAAATTTAAGTTTTTCCCAAATTATTTGATAACTAATTTTGAACAGCCTTTACTTACAATAACTATCTAATTCACAAACTAGCCATAGTGCTAATATGGAAGCATGAAAATTAGAGGAAGAGCTTTTATCCTCATTCCAAGGATAACCTCCATCAGAAGATGAATAATATAAAAATTCTTTTAAACTTCCTATTGGTAACTTCTCAATTTGATGAATAAAAACGTAAGTCAAAAGACCTTCAATAGCAGTATCTGTATAGCCTTTTAGGAATTTTAAACCTTTTTCAGTTAGATTTTTCCATATTTCAAAATGGTTTTCAAATGTACTCTTTATTGTGCTATCCAAAGAGGTAAACTGTTTCGCCCAATAATAAGCAAGGGTTAGATGACAAATCATACGAATACTGAATGAATCATAGCCTAAAGGTTGTTGAATAGTGTTTTTTGATTCATTATCTAAAGGCAAAAAATCAGGATAGATAGACCATAAAAGTAGGTGTTCTATCCCTTGTGTTTTTTCATAATCTTGATTAAGCTCTTTAACGTTAAACTTATATTTACGATGCAACAAACGAAAATAATACTTTTGAACTAAAGAATCTTCAACATGTGTAATTTTGAATTGAAGATAATTTTTGGGAAACTGAATTTTTAATTGATACTTTTCATTCAAGAATGCTAATAACAAACGTTGATTTAAACTGGGGTGATTAGAATGATCAAAATTTTGAAAATAGCGAATCAATCGGTCTTTTATTCTTAAAAAATCTGATTTGTAATCACAAATGCTTTCTTGAGCATTAAGACTTATCGTTGATAATATTAAAAAAAACAAGATTACTTTTCGCATTGAATACATCTTAAAGGAATCATAAACAACTTGGGATCTTCTTCGGGTACAATATAACCATTATCGGTGATATTGATGAGTTTATGTTTGTTTCCTTTTTTTTCTCCGACCCAGTAAGAAGCCGTACCTTCGCCCAAAACTTTTTTTTCTTGTAGGATATAAAACCCATATTTATTAAGCCCCAGAGAGAGGTTTTCATCGGTAGGAGTGTCTAATAAAGCGGAATAATTTCCTTCAAAATTTTCAAGTAATATTAACCAGTCTTTTTCTGTGGGGACTATCCAGCCTTTGGGGCAAGGATTTTTCGTATTTTCCATAGATACCCAGTAAGGAGACTTAGGCATAGCAGGCTTCTCTACGATATAGTCGTCTATCATCCATTTACAATTGCCATATTTGCGATAACGAATTTTTTTGCCGTCCACTTCTTCGGTTAAGATTGGGCTAAATTTTGCCGAGCTGCTAATATTAACTTCTATGATTGTATCTTTGGAACCACAAAGGGTATAGGCGGAGAGTTGTAAGGGTGCGGGGTTTTGTGTTTGTTCTTTTAAATATAGCACCAGAGGGCTTTGTTGAGATACTGCGCGGCTTTTGCCTAGTTGGGCTTTTAGGCTATCCATTTTTATAGGTTGAAAGTAAATGAAAACTTTGCTATTTTTTGAAATAATACTATCTATCTTGGGGATTTTGGGTTGGGGAAGGCATTCTCCGCATAACTCGTGCCATTTCTGGTTAATGTAATAATTAAAACAACCTGTGGTAACATTTAAAACAATGTAGCCTTCTCCCGCTATTTGCATACTATCAATTTGGGCTTGGGTTTTCATGGGAATACTTTTATTATCGGAAGAACCCCCAAAAATCATAGCAGGATTGAAAGGGACATAATTATTTTGTGGATTTTCTTGGCAGAACAAAAAATCTTTCGGAATAAAAAAAATGAAAATGAGTATAAGTATACTTTTGATTTTTTTCATAGTGCAATAATAAAGTAAAAAACCGTATAACAAAATTAGGGGACACTCAAAAAGTGCCCCTATGATTTGAAATCAGTAAATACCATTAAGGATTAACTCCTCCTGTAACAGTGCCATAATTAAATAGTGAAGAACCAGAGGCGTTACCTTGTATGGCGAGTCCTGCTCCTCCTCCTGCACCTGCATTACAACCACCGGCACAGCATCCATTGACTGTAGAGCCATTGTTACCTGCTACGCCGGGAACTCCACCTGTACCGCCGGGGCTACCACAGCCACTTCCTGTTCCTGGGCAACCAGAGCCTCCAGAGCATGCTCCTCCTGCTCCTACTCCTCCCGTAAGCGCAGTTCCTGCTGCTCCTGCTCCTGAAGTAGCCACTCCACTACAACCGCATATAAATCCTCTAACGCAGGAGGCACTATTTCCTGCACCACCGCTTCCTGCGGGTGTACCTGCACCACCGCCTCCGCCTCCGCCAGCGGAGCAGCATCCACCTCTACCGCCTCCGCCACCACCTCCGCCAGCTCGGATAGTGCCATAATTATATACCTTAATGGGTACTTGAGCATTAGTTATAATTGCATCACCTCCACGCCCCCCTGCTTGCCCATCATTATCTCCTTGGCATACTCCATCTCCCTCTCTTCCTCCTTGACCACCATTACCTCCTCCTGCTAGAATATTACCTCTGTTATAGAGAATTACTTTGGCTCCGGTAGGCATGGTCGTAGCATTAAAGCCGGGATTACCCGCCACTCCGGAACCTCCACCATTCCCTGCTGCTTGAAGAGTTACCCCTGTTTGTACGTACACACAATACGTTTTTGCGGTTGCACCTCCTATATAGGCATTCAAATTAAAGCCTGTTTGGTTAGCACTAACAATGACCACTTGTTCGCAGTGTTCGCATAAATTATCCCAGAAACCTCCTAGTCCTAGTGGGTTAGCGGAAGTATTAAAATACTCAAAACAGTTATTATCTGTATTATAAATGAGTAATCCTTGTCTTGCTGTAGATACAGGGATAGCATCTCTTTGGGCTGTGTTCATTCTAGGTAATAAAACCCCTTTGTTAGTAGATTGAATATCCAGGATAGCTGATGCATCAGGACCTGCTGTATTAATACCAACATTTCCGTTAGGGTCAATAACCATTCTACTAGAACTTCCTTGATAATCAAAGCTATACCCACCATTAGAATTAAATACCATATAAGCAGGTTTAATTCCTAGCCCATAAGAAGAGCCTGCAGTTCCACCGTCAAAAAGCATTACTTGATATTCCGCGTAATTATCTAAGAACCCAGCACCTACATTATTACCAATAGTTAATCTTGCATTAGGCGCCGTAGTGGCTATTCCCACGTTTCCGTTCATGTCCATTGTCATTAAATGTAACCAACCAGAACCGTTCCATCTGTGCCATTGGAGTTTATCGTTGTCCCCAGATCTTACGACATTATGCCAATATCTACCTGTTGTAGGATTATGCATATTGAAAACAGCGGCGTTGGTTCCATCAGTGGGTCTTACAATTTCTAGTGCATCATCAAATCTGCCGGTGCCTGCAACATGTAGTCTATGAGTAGGAGTGGTGGTTCTAATCCCGACATTGCCAGCGGAAGTTATTCTTGCTCTTTCCGTGTTGTTGGTTCTAATGACCCAGTCTGCATTATTAATAGTACCAATGAACTCATTAGGCGAGGCGGGTAAAGTACCTGTTAAAGTATTTCCACCTAAATCCCAAGAACCGTTTCCCCCATCGTATAATCTCATCCATAGTCCTGCTGTTGCATTCCAGTAATAGTAACCTGGAGTTACATTATTGGGAGCGGTGCCTGAGGTAGCGGTGTTATATACCAACAAACTATTAACAATTCCCGCACCAATGGGGGCGTTATTATTTCTTGCCACTAAAGATACTCTCGGTATCAAAATACCACGATTAGCATCATTTACTTCTAATCTTGCAGAAGCCGCAGGAGTAGTTGTTCCAATTCCGATATTTCCTGTAGCCTTTACAATTTGGAAAGCGTTCCAGTTTACACCATTAGTCCAGAAGCCTATATTAGCACCGTTATTTCCTACAAAACCATCAGAAGCATTAGAAAGCCATACACCGCCGTTTCCTGCGGCATCTCCTGTTTGTATTCTGCCGTTCACTCTTAAATCAATCGTACTAGAACCCGCTCCTACTACATCTAGTCTTACTCCCGGAGTGGTGGTTCCAATCCCGACATTGCCCCCCGAAGTAACTCGCATCTTTTCTGTGCCATTTGTGCGAATGGGAAAATCAAAGTTGTCATTCGTACCGATGTAACGTAAAGCAGCATTGGTATTTCCATCTAATTTCCAATCGGAAGATTCCGCTGATAATAATCTTACCCACTGGGTACCATTCCAATAGTAATATCCTGGCGTTACGTTATTGGGTGGTGTACCTGCTGTTGCTGTATTATAGACCAACAAACTGGTGGCTGGTCCTGTTACAGGTGCTGCTACGTTGGTTGCGTTTAATGCTACTCTCGGTATCAAAATACCACGATTGGTATCTGTAATATCTAACATCGCAGAGGCATCAGGAGTGGACGTCCCTATCCCTACGTTTTGAGCTTGAACTACTGATAGCAAACTCAAACCAAGAAGTGTATAAAAAATTTTTTTCATATATTTGGAAATTACTTTACAATATTAGCAAATAATTTTTAATTAACCAAATATATTTTTATTTTTTTTGAAAAAAATTTTTATTCAAGAAATGGATTGCAATTGGGTTACAAAAATAACAGAAAATATTGGGAGAGAATTTTCAAGCACCTTATAGGTAGTAGATTATGAAAGCAATTTTACATTTTATCCTTTAAGGGTTCTATCCATTTACCATCTTCTTGTATGAGTTTAATAAGCTCTTGAACTGCCTTATCTGAAGGTACGTCTCTGACTAACAATTCTTTACCTTTATATAAAGAAATGGTGCCATGACCTGAACCTACATAACCATAGTCGGCGTCAGCCATTTCTCCTGGTCCATTCACAATACATCCCATCACTGCGATTTTTACACCCTTTAAATGTTCTGTATGTTGGCGGATCATAGCAGTAGTAGTCTGTAAATCAAATAATGTTCTACCGCAAGAGGGACAAGAAATATATTCTGTTTTGGTCATTCTTAAACGGCTGGCTTGCAATATGTTAAATGAAATTTCATTCACCATCTTTAAATTTACTGATTCATATTGGGTTTTTAAAAGAATTCCATCTAACAAACCATCTATTAGTAATGGACCTAAGCGACCTGAAGATGCAATTTGAAAATATTCTTCTGTTTTTACAAATTTTGAAGGATTTTCCGATACTGTAGTTTCTAAAATGATTGGCAATTGAATGCCTTTTGACATCCATTTTTGTATAGCTAAACGTATGGGCTGTATGGCGTAAGTATCACAAGTTAAAATGATAGCAAGATTTTGGTGATTTTCAGGATACAAGTCATTGAACAGAATATCTTCAACTCTAACTTTCACAAAATTTAATATATCAGAACGAATTAAAGCATTTTTAAAAGATTTGTAATTATCAAACAAAGGAAATAAATTTCTTTGAGGATTTTTTAACCAATATTGATAATTTTGAATAATATTTAAAGTACTTGGAAAATCAAAGTCCGGTAAATTTTCACCAATGATTAAATAATCAGCCGCTAAGTCTTGAAAATTCCATTTATCAGATTCTGGATTAAAAATATAACCTACAGAATCCATGTTTTCATAAGTAATTTTTTCAATACTTTGAAAATCTGCTATCACTCTTGGAAATTCATTTTCACCTAAAGAATGAACTTTTTTAGAAGGTTTTCTTTGAAAGTCAAAAGGATTTAGTAGAAAAGTAAAATTTTGAAAATCGGTTAAATAATTAGGATACAAACTAACCCAATGGTCTAAATTATCTTTTTGATTTTGAAAATGATGAAGAATTGCTTTTGCAACGGGAATTTCTGCTTCGGGAGGTTCTGTTAAAGAAACGCGAATGGTATCTCCCAAACCATCCGCTAATAAAGTACCAATTCCAATGGTGGATTTAATACGACCATCAGCACCATCACCAGCTTCTGTTACTCCTAAATGAAGTGGATACAAATATTTTGTTCTACCATTTAACATTTCATACACTAGTAAACGGTAAGCATAAACCATAACTTGAGTATTAGAAGCTTTCATGGAAATTACAATATCATGGAAATCCTCTTTTTCACAAAAATGAATAAATTCTAAAGCAGATTCCACCATTCCTTTAGGGTTGTCGCCATAAAAACTCATAATTCTATCCGACAAAGAACCATGGTTTGTGCCAATTCTCAAAGCAGTTTTAAATTTTTTAAGGATTTTTAGAAGGGGTTGAAATTTTTTTTCAATTTTTTGAAGTTCATTTTGATATTCTTCTTGGGTATAATCAATTTGTTCAAATTTTTTTTTGTCAGCGTAATTACCGGGATTAATACGGACTTTTTCAACAATTTGAGCAGCTAATTCTGCTGCATTGGGAGTAAAATGAATATCCGCAACTAATGGAGTTTGATAACCTCTTTTCCTTAATTCATTTTTGATATTTTCTAAATTTTGGGCTTCTTTTTTGGAAGGAGCTGTAATTCGTATTAATTCGCAACCCGCTTCTATCATTCTAATAGACTCCTCTACTGTTGCTTGGGTATCTAAGGTATCTGCAGTAGTCATAGACTGAACAACTATAGGATTAATACCTCCCATTTTGACATTACCTATCAATACTTCATGAGTTTTTAAACGATAGGGATAAATCCATGAATGGCAATAATGATGAACACAACAAAAATCAGGATTCATAGAACAGCCTCCACTTTTTTTATTTCGGGTATAGATTTAATAATCGTTTGTTCCAATCCTGCTTTCATGGTCATGGTGTTCATATTACAGTTTTCGCAATTTCCTAACAATTTGACTTTCAATACATCTCCTTCAATATCAATTACTTGAACATCACCACCATCGGATTGTAGATAAGGTCTTACAGTATCTAAAACCTCCTCAATTCTTTCAATAAGCGTTTTCATGACTACAAATCTAATACGATTTTTATTGAACACAAAATAGCAACAAAAAATTCTTATAAGCGTTTATAACCATTTAGTTCAGACCTGTCCGCAAGCAAAAAGATTAAGTAAAACGAAAAAATATGTTGTCATTTGGATTTTTATTACATTTATCGTTAACTGTTTTGTCGCTTGGCGCGGTGGGGGATTTTGGAGTACTTGATTTAACCAAGTCAGTCCCCATTGCGGCAAACGGCTTCTTGTCCTTCGTCTGCTTTGTTGTTAGTTGTCTGTACGTTTGTAATGTAGTTGAGTTAGTCCGGTGTCAAATGTTTTTACGTTTACAAGCTTCAGCTTTTGTTCAGGTCTGTTGTCTTTAAAAAGTCTTGTTCCGTTACCAACTAATATTGGAATAACCGAAATTATTATTTCGTCCAATAAGTCGTTTTTTAAAAGTTCGTTTACTATTTCTGCTCCACCGTCACAAAAAACATTTTTACCTTTTTCACCTTTTAATTTTCTCACTAATTCGGTCAAATCGCCTGAGTAAAAAGTTGTTTTGCCGATTGTCGGCCTTGATGTCCTTGTAATGATGTATGCGTTTTTGTCAGCGTGCGGAAACTCACCAACCTGTTTCCTTACCCAATCATAAGTTTTTCGTCCGAGTATTACGGTGTCAACGGTTGAAACAAAGTCTGCGTAACCATAGTCTTCTCCTTCTTTCTGAACTATTGAAAGAAAACTCAGGTCGTCATTTGGTTTAGCGATGTAGCCATCTAAACTCATTGCGATGTAAAGAATTACTTGTCTGTTATTACTCATATTATTTTTCAAAATATTTTTAATCGTTAGTAGTAAAGCTGTCGAATAATTGTCAGTCCTCTAACAAGTCCTTTTAGACCTATATTACTGTCCCCCGACAAAAATACGGAAAATATTTCCATTCGTGAAATTGAAGAGTTTTTATACCGCAAAATCAAACAGGACAACATATCTGCATCTTATCAAAAAACTTTGTGGGCGCCATTCAGTTTCTTTACCCTCTGCTCGTTTGCGAACAGACTCGTAGAATTTCTGTAGGGTTTCATCCTGCTGGGCAAAGTTACTACCTTTTTCCAAGGATTCAATCATGCTTTGCATAGCAACCGAAACGGCATTGGATTTTACAAAGGAATAGCCTTCAAAAAGAGCATCAAATATTGGTTGTGTAATAATGTGCTGTGCCAGCATTTCGATGGCTTGCTCTTCATTAATACTTGGGTTGATATTCTTTTGTAAACCCCTCAAGAATTTATCGAAAGCGGCACGTTGGTCTTTCTTTTCTTCAATGAGGTATTCATTTCCGGGTAATCTCTATTTTTTTAATAATATACTTTTTTGGGCGTGCCCCTTGCTATGCTGCGGGTCGGGCTGTTTTGGGCTTCGCTATCGCTTCGGCAATCCTTTGGATGCTCATACTTCGCAACCAAAGGCAGTGCCACTTTGTGCCCTTCACATCCCTCACGCATTATCAAAAGCAAACTTTTTTTCACATATTTTTAATAGGATAATTTTTTATTAGGGTCAAAAAAAATTTGCAGTAAATAGATTTTTTTTATTTACTTTGTGGTTTAATAGAAAAAAGAAAAATGGGTAAAGTCATTATAGATGGAAAAACTTATGAGTTTGAAGGAAAGCACTACTTACTTCAATTTGCATTGGATAATGGTGTAGAAATTCCTTATTTTTGTTACCACCCTGCTATGTCATTGCCAACTAACTGTAGAATGTGTTTAGTAGAAACAGGCATGCCAATTATCAATCGTGAAACTAAACAACCTGAATTAGATGAAAATGGAAATGTAAAAATTATGTGGGGTAGGAAGCCTTCAACAGCTTGTAATACTCCTCTCGCAGATGGAATGCATGTAAAAACTCATAAAACCTCTAAAGTAGTAGAAAAAGCTCAAAAAGGTGTTTTAGAGTTTATGCTGATTAACCATCCCCTAGACTGCCCAATCTGTGACCAAGCAGGTGAATGTCCTTTACAAATCAATACTTATAAATATGGTCCAGAAGGTTCTCGTTTTGAATTAGAAAAAGTTCATAAACCCAAAAGAATTCATTTAGGACCTCGTGTTGTTTTAGATGCTGAAAGATGTATCAATTGCACAAGATGCGTTCGTTTTTCTGAAGAAATATCAAAATCCAATCAATTAACTATTATTTCAAGAGGTGATAAAAACTTTCCAGCAGCTGCTCCGGGTTTGGTATTTGACGACCCTTATTCAATGAACGTAATTGATATATGTCCTGTTGGTGCTTTAACTTCTGAATCTTTTCGCTTTAAAGCAAGAGTTTGGGAAATGAATTTTACACCCACTGTTTGCACTTCTTGTTCCAATAATTGCGCAGTAGATGTATGGGTACGTGATAATGAAGTTCTTAGATTAACTCCTAGAAAAAATTTATCTGTAAACCAATATTGGATGTGTGATGATGGAAGATTGAATATTTCATGGTTAAATGAAAATCGTATTTCTGGCGCAAAAGCGAAAGGTGATACCCCTATATCTATAGAAGATGCATTAAATGGCATTAAAGATTTACTCAGTCAGCATAAAGGAAAGGTTTTATTTATTGGTTCTGCGTTTTCAACATTAGAAAATCAATATGCTTTTAAGCAATTTGCAGGTGCTAATGGTTCTAATGAAGTTTTTTATGTTAAGCATATTGATACAAATTTTGGCGACAATTTCTTAAAGAAAAATGACAGAACTCCTAATGCTGCCGGTGCTGAATTAGTTGGCTTTAAGTCTATTTCTTTGGAAGAGTTGTCTGAAAAAATACAAAAAGTTGAAGTAGTTTATATTTTAGAAGACGATAAAACAGCAGAGGCTTTATCTAAACATGCTTCTCATAAGCCTTTTGTAGTTCATGGTTTTAATTATGTGAAAGGTTATGAAAACTTTACTTATTTATTACCTGCTGCTACTCATACTGAACAAAATGGAGTATTTGTTAATGAAAAGCAAATTGCTCAAGTCTCGTTAATGGCTAGACAAATTAAAAGAATGACCCCTGATATGTGGATGTTATTACCCAAATCCCGTTTAGATGCTGGGGGTCAATTAACTGATAATTGGAGAAATCCTGAGCATATTATTGATTGTTTACCTTCTTGGATGTTCTTCTCTTATATGTTCCCTGCTAATAAAGAACTGTTTAATCAAACCCATTTGGAAATTTTTAATAAAATAAAATCCAAATTGCCGCTTATTAAGGACTTAAAATTACCCAAAAGACAAAGAAAAGAAGTATTCAAAATGAGCCAATTAGAATTTGCTCAAAAATAATTTCATTTTTTTTGTAACTTTTTAAAAATTTCAACGTATAATTGCATAACTAAACCATAAATTATATGTTTGAAAATTTAATTAATAAAGTTCTTGGAATATTTAAAGGAGAAGTAGAAAAAAAAATATCTAATATTGTTTTTTCAAAAAGCATTTCAATTGATAATATTCCCCAAACAACAGAAGATTTTATAACATTTAGAGATAAACTTGCAACAACACCCGAAGGGGGAGTTGTTGCATTTTTAGTTGCTTGTTTAATTTATAATCAAAATGAGCAAATTGGAAGAGAATGTATTATTATTCAAACAGATGCATCTCAATTACAACCTTCTAATGCTGGTTATAAGGGTTATGATTTAACATCATCAAATCATAACATGATAATTCAACTAAGGCAAAAACCCTATATTATCAATTCATATATTCAAGGAACTTCATTTGAAAATGGATACTCACTTCCTAAATTACCGTTTAATTTTTCTATTGAGAAGAGTGAAGAAACTGATGGAGGAAAATATGTAAAAGTATTTGTCCGTTCTACTGGTGCTGATACAGCAAGACCTATTAGAATGAGTAAAAATGATAAAGGGATTTGGAAAGGGATTGAGTTTTCTAGTTTGTTTGTTGGAGTGAATCCTCCCAAAAATAATGGTCCAAAAGCTGGAGATTTTTAGGATTGGCACGGGTTTTGTCTTTGTACTAAAATTAAAAATTTAAACTTAAATTAAAATACCATGAAAAAATTAGTTTTCTTATTCGCGTTATGTATTAGTTTTTTGGCTAATGCTCAAAAAACTATCACTGTAGACAAATTACCTAGCTCTACAGAAGAGTTTATTACTTTTAGAGACAAAATGGCAACGACCCCAGAGGGAGGTGCAGTTGCTTTTATTGTTGCTTCAATGCTTTATTCTCAAAACCCATCTATGGGAAGAGAATGTGTAATTATTCAAACCGATATGTCTCAATTACAACAATCTAATTCAGGATATAAAGGTTTTGACTTAACCTCTTCCAATAATTTTCAGTTAAAACAAATTGATAGCAGAAAACACATTCCTTTTTCTTATGTTCAAGGAACAACCAATGAAAATGGTTATCAATTACCTGGTGGTGCAATGAAGTTCAAAATAGAACGCACCATGGATGCTGGTCCTAATATGATTAAAGTATTTGTTTGGTCCACAGGTGCAGATTCAGCTAGACCTATCACCTTAAAAAAGAATGATAAAGGTATTTGGAAACCAGTAGAATTTTCAAGCATTATGGTTGCGGTTCGTCCTCCAGTAGTAAAATCTAAAGGAGCTGTAGACGGCGACTTTTAATCTTACTAAAATATCAATAAAAAAAGCATTCAGAAATGAGTGCTTTTTTTATTATTTTTTTTAGCGTTAAATAAATTTTAATATTTTTTGACTTTTTCAATTAAAAATGAAAACATATCTTTGCAATATGAAAAAGTCAATTTGCACTATTGGAATATTTATACTCCTATTTTCTTTAGCATTCGGCAATCATGATAAAAATAAAAGATTGAAAAACAAAAGAATAGAAGAAATTTTAAAATTTCCAAAACATGTTTCTCATCTTAAAAAAATTAAAACTCACAATTTGAAAATTGAGAAAAATTTCTATGCTAATCATGAAAGAAATTATTATCTGATTTGTAATAATACTGAGCAGACCCATTATAAAAAAGCCATTTTTTATGTGCATGGAGGTGGTTGGATTTTAGGTAAACCTGAAAACCACTTAAAACTTGCAGAGTTATTAACTGAACAAGGGTTTTTAGTGATTCTTGCTTCATACCGTTATGTATATCAAACTGAAGGAGTTGAAATTATTAATGACTTAAAAAAGGCTTTTCAAAATGCAAATGTTGTCATAAAGGAAAAATTTCCTGAAATTGAAAGTGTAATAATAGGTGGTGCTTCAGCAGGTGGAAATTTAGCAAGTTTACTTGCATTGTCAGATTTTGAAAGTCTTATTCCAATTAAAGGATTATTTTCTTTGTCCGGAGCATTAGATTTATCTGAAATGAAATATAACTCCATTATTAGAAGATTTGCAAAAGAACCAAATTCATTAGATTATCAATTAGTTAATCCAATATCTTATTTATCTAACTCAAAAAGTCAATTTCCCATATTGTGTATTCACGGTTCGCAAGATGGTTTAGTACCCGTTTGTTCAAGTAGCAATTTTGTGGAAGTTTCAAGAAGTAAGAGTTGCCATCCTACTGAGGTTTTTTATTTTAATGCTAATCATATAGATATTACATCAGCTTGGTATTATGATAACAACAAAAATTATGGGCAAAAAGAACTTTTGTTATCATGGCTACTAAGTTTATAATGGGTATTTTTTAAGTTTTAAAGGTAAATTTTTTTTAGGTACAAAATAAAATTGGCATTAACTTTGCCGTAATAAAACATAAATATGTTAAAAATGAGATTTTCTTTATTGTTATTGATTTCCTTAATGAGCTTAAAAGCTATAGCTCAAAGTTTTACAGGAACTATCACTTATGATTTTAAGATTTCTGGTCCAATGGCAGACCAAGTAAAAGGCATGATGCAAGAAAAGCAGATTATTAAAATCAAAGGTAATAATATGCGTCAAAGCATGAAAGGAGGAATGATGGCTCAAATGATGGGTGATATTATTTTCTTAGGTGATAAAAAAGAAGCCTATATTCTTCAGCCTTCTGAGAAAAAAGCCTTAAAAATGGCAACTGATGAAATGAAAGAAGAAGGTGCAAAACCTAAAGTTACTAAATTAAATGAAGTGGTGGATATTGCTGGCTATAAATGCCAAAAATATTCCATTGAAATTGAAAATGAACAACTTGGCGGTACTTTAACCGAATATGTTTGGGCAACAAAAGATATTCAAGTATCTAATCCAAAATCAGGATTGAAAACACAAAATTCTATTACAATGGAAGGTGTTGATGGTGTTGTATTAAAAATGGTTACAGATATGAATGGAATGTTTACCTTAACTATGATTGCAACACAGGTGCAAAAAGGCGATATTCCCGATTCAGAATTTACTTTACCCAAAGATTATAAAATTGAAAAATTTGATCCTAGTTCCTTTGGATTAGGAGGTAAATAAATATAACTTATAATACGAAAAAAGCTGCCATAAAGGCAGCTTTTTTTTTTCAAAAACTATTCTTTTACTTGTTTGGTGAATAAGGGACTAATAAAACAGGTTTTATTATAACTTCTTTATAGGTAGGTTCTTTTGTAGGAGTGGTATTGGTGAGGTTTACTATCTTTTTTTCTGATGAAAAAGCCTTTTGTTCTTGAATAGGAACCAAATTTTTGCTTTCTTGAATTTCTTTTACAGCATTTTCCTGTGTAATTTGTCCCGGTAAATTCTCTATTCTTTTGTTGGACGGTTTTATAGTATTGAGTTCATAAGGAATTAAGTTATTTTGGATGTTAACCTGCTTTACTCCATCGTTAAAACTTGGTGGAGTATTAACGCTATTTTTTGTTATGGAAATAGGTTCTTGAGAAAACCCCTTTAAAAATATAAGCTCAAAACCTAGAAACAATAAAAACGTGTGTTTCATAAATTGTTAATATTAAGGTTTAATAACAGTAATCCTAAAATCCATTCCCATATAATTTGTCAATGGAGCTCTATTGAATACAATGAATCGTATTTCGTTTGTTCTTGCTTCAACGTGTTCAATAACAACGCTAGGCGCTGTGCCCCAGTCTCCAACTAAATTAACAAATACCGCATCGGTAGACTGAAGCCCTGGCAAAAACCCAGTAATAGTGTAACGAGTGTTTGCGTTAATATTGGTAGGTGGATAATACCAAAGACTAATATTTTGGTTTACTGTTTTTATCCATCTTGTTCCATTCCAGTAATAGTATCCAGGAGATACATCATTGGGATAGGTGCCTGAAGTAGCAGTATTATAAACAATTAATCCTGTTGCGGGAGCAGTTACAGGAGCAGGGTTGTTGGAAGCTATTAAACTCACTCTGGGAGCTAAGAATCCTTTATTTGTAGAACTTACATCTAAAATCGCAGAAGCATCAGGAGTTCCTGTTCCAATACCTACATTACCATTAGAAGCAATACGCATTCTTTCTGCTCCATTAGTAGAAAAGCCTAATTCATCAATAGAAGCTCTAAATAAGCCTATATCAGAATCAGATTCCCAAGAATAAAAAGGGGCATTTGCAGTACCATTCGCTAAACCAAACACTTGATTTCCATTAGCAATACGGAATCGAGCTGTGTTGTTGGTTCTAAAAGTGAGTGGTTGTGCATCGGTTGTACCCACAAAGTTTACAGCTGCATCAGTACCAGCGTTTCCAAGTAACGCCCAATCATTTCCTGCACCATCTGTTAATCTTACCCATTCTGTGCCATTCCAATAATAATAACCGGGAGTTACTGCATTGATACCAGTCCCTGCAGTTGCTGTATTATAAACCAATAAGCTATTGACGATACTCGCCCCAATAGGTGCGTTATTATTTCTTGCCACTAGGGCTACATTAGGGATTCTTACTCCTCTGTTATTGGCATTGACATCCAAAATAGCTGCATTAGATGGGGTTGTGTTGATACCTACATTACCTCCTGAAGTAACACGCATTTTCTCAGTATTATTAGTTCTTGTTACAAAGTCTTGGTTATCGGTGGTACCAATAAAATTGACGTTGGGGTCAGTACCTGCATTTCCTAGTAAAGTCCAATCGTTTGTAACATTGTCTATAAGTCTTACCCACTCTGTACCATTCCAATAATAATAGCCCGGAGTAACAGCATTCGCACCAGTCCCAGCAGTTGCTGTATTATACACTAATAAGCTATTAACGATACCTGCCCCAATAGGAGCGTTGTTATTTCTTGCCACTAGTGAACATTAGGTATTCTAATTCCTCTGTTGTTTGCATTGACATCCAAAATAGCTGCATTAGATGGGGTTGTGTTGATACCCACATTGCCGCCAGAAGTTACACGCATTTTCTCAGTATTATTAGTTCTTGTTACAAAGTCTTGGTTATCGGTGGTACCTATAAAATTGACGTTGGGGTCAGTACCTGCATTTCCTAGTAAAGTCCAATCGTTTGTAACATTGTCTATGAGTCTTACCCACTCTGTACCATTCCAATAATAATAGCCCGGAGTTACTGCATTGATACCAGTCCCTGCAGTTGCTGTATTATACACTAATAAGCTATTAACGATACCTGCCCCAATAGGAGCGTTGTTATTTCTTGCCACTAGTGCAACATTAGGTATTCTAATTCCTTTGTTGTTTGCATTGACATCCAAAATAGCTGCATTAGATGGGGTTGTATTGATACCCACATTACCACCAGAAGTAACACGCATTTGTTACGTATTATTAGTTAGTGTTACGAAGTCTTGGTTATCGGTGGTACCAGTAAAATTGACGTTGGGGTCAGTACCTTCATTTCCTAGTAAAGTCCAATCGTTTGTAACAGTGTCTATAAGTCGTACCCACTCTGTACCAGTCCAATAATAATGGCCCGGAGTAACAGCATTCGCACCAGTCGCAGCAGTTGCTGTATTATACACTAATAAGCTATTGACGATACCTGCCCCAATAGGAGCGTTGTTATTTCTTGCCACTAGTGCAACATTAGGGATTCTAATTCCTCTGTTGTTTGCATTGACATCCAAAATAGCTGCATTAGATGGGGTTGTGTTGATACCCACATTGCCACCAGAAGTTACACGAACTCTTTCTGTACCACTTGTAGAAAGCCCAAGTTCATCTGCACCAGGATTAAATAAACCTGTATTAGCATCATTTTCCCAAGAATAAAAAGGAGCAGTTGCAGAGCCTCCGTTTAAACCAAACACTTGATTTCCATTAGCAATACGGAATCTAGCTGTGTTGTTGGTTCTAAAAGTTAATGCTTGTGCATCTGTTGTACCTACAAAATTATTATTGGAATTAGTTCCTAAATTTCCATTTATAAACCAAGCATCAGTAGCACCTCCAGCAGAAATACTCACCCATTTTGTTCCATCCCAATAATAAAATCCAGGAATTACATCATTTATTGTAGCTTGATTATAAACTAATAAACTCACCGCAGGGTTGGTAACAGGTGCAGGGTTAGTCGTAGCCACTAAATTTACACGAGGAATTAATACTCCTTTATCAGTGGAGACTACATCTAAACGTGCAGAAGCATCAGGGTTCAAAGTACCTATACCTACGCCTTGATTTTGAGCAAAAACTAACGAACTGCAAAATACGAATAGTATTAAACTTTTTTTCATAACTATTGTGTTGCTATTTAAAGAATTTTCAAAAATAAATGTAGTTTCATTACAATGCAACTAAAATTTTATTTTTTTTTAAAAGAAATTTTCATCAATTGTGGATTCACTTTATTTTATTGTAAGATTTTATCATTTGGGCGTTCCCCTCACTACATTCGGGTCGGGCTGGCTACGGGTTTCACTTCGTTTCAGCAATCCTTTTTCCACTTTTTTCAAAAGTAGAAAAAGGCAGTGCCACTTCGTGCCCTTCGCATCCCTAACGCTTACTTACCATTACTGCCTCTTTCTTTTAAGCTACTAACTCAGATATTTTTACAAATTCTTCAATGGATAGCTGTTCAGGTCTTAAAGTTTTATAATTTTCTGGTAATTCTGAAATTATGGATTTTAAGCTATTCCCTAACATTTTCCTTCTTTGTTGAAATGCAGTTTTAACAATTTTAAAAAGTTTATCTTGTTGAAAATTAGGTATATTATGCTTTTTTTTGAGCGTAATTACGGCGGAATCTACTTTGGGCGGTGGAAAAAAAGCCCCTGGTTTTACTTGAAATTCTAATTTAGGTTCATAATATAATCCTAATAAAACCGATAGAATTCCATAAGTTTTAGAGCCTGGTTTCGCTGTGATTCTTTCTGCAACTTCTTTTTGTATCATTACGGCAGCAAAATCAATTTTTTCATAATTTTCAATAATGCGAAAAAAAATAGGAGACGAAATGTTATAAGGTAAATTTCCTATTAAGAAAATGGGGCTATCAGGAAAGCAGTAGGTTAAAATATCTTGTTCAAGAATAGTGAGATTGGTAGAAGTAAAATGCTTTTTGAGGTATTCAATAGATTCTGAATCAATATCTAAAGCAAAAACGGAATTAGGTAATTCTTGTAGGAATTGGGTTAAAATACCTTTACCGGGACCCACTTCGATAATGGTGTGTGCATCAGATGGGGGTAAAAGGTTTACAATTTTTTGAGCAGTATGAGGCTGAATAAGAAAATGCTGCCCTAGATGCTTTTTGGGTTTAACCATAATGATGATGTAAAAAAGAAAAGCAGGCTTTTAAATGCCTGCAATGTTATTGTCGGAATGGCGGGACTTGAACCCACGACCTCTTGCACCCCAAGCAAGTGCGCTACCTCTGCGCTACATCCCGAACTCAATTTTTGGACTGCAAAATTAAATATGCTTCTTTTCAAAAACAAATTTTTTTTAATTATTTTATTAATGAAGCCAAGATAAATAATATTCTTTTACCTCAATTTGTTCTGAGATATCCGTTAACCATAGTGGTTTAAAGGTATCAATCATAACGGCTAATTCTAAGGTTTCTTTAGCACCAATGCTTTTTTCTATAGTACCCGGATGAGGACCATGAGGAATACCCATAGGGTGTAATGTAATTTGCCCTTTTTCTACATTGTTTCTACTCATAAAATCTCCATCTACATAATAGAGCACTTCATCAGAATCTATATTGGAATGATGATAAGGAGCAGGAATGGCTAATGGGTGGTAATCAAATAATCTAGGAACAAAAGAACATATCACGAAGTTATGAGCTTCAAAGGTTTGATGCACAGGAGGCGGCTGATGTACACGACCGGTTATGGGTTCAAAATCGTGTATAGAAAATTTATAAGGATAAAAACAACCATCCCAGCCTACATAGTCAAAAGGATGGTTTCCATAAATATAAGGATATAAAATGTCTTCTTTTTTGATATATACTAAAAATTCCCCTTTTTCGTCATGGGTGATTAATTCGGAAGGTCCATGAATATCTCTTTCATAAAAGGGGCTATGTTCTAATAATTGTCCGAATTTATTCATGTACCTTTTGGGAAATTCTACAGGACTAAAACTTTCTATGATTAATAACCGATTATCGGGAGTATCAAAATGCAATTGATAAATGGTTCCTCTAGGGATATGTACATAGTCGCCATATTCAAATTTTAGATTTCCGAAGGGTGAAAGTAAAGTTCCTGAACCTTTGTGAATAAATAGGATTTCATCTGCTTGAGCATTCTTAAAAAAATAATCTTTTTGAGAAGCTGAAGGTGCAGCCAAAGAAATTTGAACATCGTTATTTAATAAAACCGTTTTACGACTTTTTAAATAATCTTTTTCAGGGGCAATGTTCCAACCTTTATAAGACCTGTGCTGCATATTATGCATTTGCAACACCGTAGGTTTATAAGGTATAGGATTTCCTATGGATTTAACAATTGTAGGTGGATATACGTGATAAGCCAATGAATACAGGTTAGAAAAACCTTCACTGCTAATTAGTTCTTCATGATATAAAGAGCCATTTGAATTTCTAAATTGCACATGTCTTTTGTTGGGAATATTACCCATTTTTTTGTAATAAGGCATAACTTTAAGGTTTCTGCAAATATAGAAAATTTTTAAATTCTCAAAATAAAATCTATAAATATTTAATCAAAGTAAATAAGAAGTAAAAATAAACCTATGAATAGAACTAGTAGTGGTAAGTTTGTTAAACTTTTTTATTAAAGTTGATGAACGGCAATCATATTTTTTACTGTTTGGATAACCGCCGTTTCATCATAAAAACATTCTTGATAAAGTTGTTTTTGTGTACCATGTTCAATGACTTTATCTGGAGCACCTAATCTTTTTAGTGGTATTAGATACTGGTTATCAGCCATAAACTCTAAAACTGCAGAACCAAAACCACCCATTAAGCAACCGTCTTCAATGGTTATAATTGCAGAATAGTTCTTGCAAATAAAGTGTAAAAGATCCTCATCTGTGGGTTTTACAAATCGCATGTCATATAATGAAGGGTAAATACCCTCTTGATTTAATTTTTGAATAGCCTCTAATGCTATATTTCCAATATGACCAATAGATAAAATTGCAATGTTTTCTCCTTCAATAACATTTCTTCCTTTACCGATTTGTATTAACTCAAAATCTTTTTTCCAGTCTATAATAACTCCTTCACCACGAGGATAGCGAATAACAAATGGATGTTGATTAGAATCGTGGGCAGCGGTGTACATTAAGTTACGTAATTCAATCTCATTCATTGGAGCAGACACAATAAGATTAGGAATACAACGCATATAAGCCAAATCATATAAACCATGATGGGTTGCTCCATCTGCTCCTACTAATCCTCCCCTGTCTAAACAAAAAATTACTTTTAAATCTTGGATAGCAACATCATGAATCACTTGGTCATAGGCTCTTTGCATGAAAGAAGAATAAATATTACAAAAAGGAATTAATCCCTGAGTTGCAAGCCCTGCTGAAAAAGTTACTGCGTGCTGTTCTGCAATACCCACATCAAAAGCTCTATGGGGCATCACTTCCATCATCAAATTTAAACTAGAACCAGAAGGCATCGCGGGAGTAATTCCCATAATTCTTTCATCTTTTTTTGCTAGTTCAATAATAGTTTCTCCAAAAACGGTTTGATATTTTGGAGGTTTGGCTTCACCAAGATTTTTCGGTTTAAAAAGTTCTCCTGTTAAAGGATTGAATTTATAAGAGGGAGCATGCCAAAAAGTTTGGTCTTTTTCCGCAGGTTCAAAGCCTTTTCCTTTTACTGTAACAATATGCAATAATTTTGGTCCTTTGATTTCTTTTAAATCTTTTAAAATATGGACTAAATGCAAAACATCATGACCATCAATAGGTCCGAAATATCGAAAGCCTAAATTTTCAAATAATATACCGGGGCGAGTAGCCGAAGCTGTAAAATAGGCTTCTAACTTGGAAGCAATTTTCCTAGCATCAGGGCCAAATTTCTGAACTTTTCCTAACCAATTCCAAACTTCTTCACGAATTTTATTGTAGGTTTTAGAAGTTGTAATATCAATTAAATAGTCTTTTAAAGCCCCAACGTTAGGATCAATAGACATGCAATTGTCATTAAGAACCACAAGCAAATCAGCATCTTTTAAAGAACCCGCATGATTTAATCCTTCAAAAGCTAAACCTGCTGTCATGGCTCCGTCCCCAATAATTGCTACTTGCTTAGTGTTTTTGTTCTTATAATGATTAGCTACAGCCATTCCTAATGCTGCTGAAATTGATGTAGAGGAATGCCCCACGCCAAAAGTATCGTACTCTGATTCTGTTCTTTTAGGGAAACCCGAAATTCCACCATATATTCTGTTGGTATGAAATTGTTCTTTTCTACCGGTTATAATTTTATGACCATAAGCCTGATGCCCTACATCCCAAACCAATAAATCTTCAGGTGTATTATACACGTAATGTAAAGCAGTGGTTAATTCTACTACTCCAAGGCTTGCACCAAAATGCCCTCCATAAATAGAACAATGCTCAATAATATATTGTCGTAATTCTTCACAAAATTTGATTAAGTCCGCTTCGGGTAAACGTCTTAAATCTTGTGGATTTTTATATGAGCTGAGAAAAAGTTCAGGCTTATGATTTTCCATTTTTAAAAAACGAACAACAAAGATAATTATTTTTCTAAAACAAAGACTTAAAACAAAAAATTCCTTTTAAAAGTAGTAACGTTAGGGCATAAATAGTGCCTTAATAAACAAAAGATAACATATTAATGAAGAGTGGTATGAATGCGAAATAAAAAAATTTCAAAAAATAAAGAAAAAAAATGGATATTTTTGGAAAGAATGTAAAATGGTCGTAACTTGCGGCGATTTTTAAAAAAAAGCAAAAAATCGTATGTCTCAACAAAATAAAGGTTCTGTAGTACAGATTATTGGTCCAGTAGTGGACGTTGAATTTGGTGCATCAGGTTCAGAATTACCTAAAATATATGATGCTCTTATAGTAAAAAGACCCGACGGCGCAGAAGTTGTATTAGAAGTTCAACAACATCTAGGGGAAAATCGTGTAAGAACCATTGCAATGGATTCTACGGACGGTATTTCAAGAGGTACAGAAGTAGTTGATACAAAATCTCCTATTCAAGTACCAGTGGGTGAAGAAATTAAAGGTAGATTGTTCAACGTTGTAGGTGTAGCAATTGATGGTTTACCTCAACCCAAAGCAGAAGCTTATTATCCTATTCATAGACCCGCTCCAAAATTTGAAGATCTTTCTACTGAGCCCAATGTTTTATTTACCGGTATTAAAGTAATTGACTTATTAGCTCCCTATTTAAAAGGAGGTAAGATTGGTTTGTTTGGTGGAGCTGGGGTAGGTAAAACGGTTTTAATTCAAGAGCTTATCAATAATATTGCAAAAGGTTATGCAGGTTTATCGGTTTTTGCGGGAGTAGGAGAAAGAACTCGTGAAGGAAATGACCTTTTACGTGAAATGATTGAAGCAAACATTGTAAAATATGGTAAAGAATTTAATGAATCTTTACATAAAGGTGGATGGGATTTAGCTAAAGTTGATAAAAACTTATTAAAAGAGTCTCAAGCAACATTTATTTTTGGTCAAATGAATGAGCCTCCCGGTGCAAGAGCAAGAGTTGCACTTACAGGTTTAACAATTGCTGAGTATTTCCGTGATGGAGATGATAAATCAGGCGGTAGAGATGTATTGTTCTTTATTGATAATATTTTCCGTTTTACACAGGCTGGTTCAGAGGTATCTGCTTTATTAGGTCGTATGCCTTCGGCAGTAGGTTATCAACCTACTTTATCATCAGAAATGGGTGCAATGCAAGAGCGTATTACTTCTACGAAAAGGGGTTCTATTACTTCTATTCAAGCAGTTTATGTGCCTGCTGATGATTATACTGACCCTGCTCCTGCTACGACTTTTGCTCACTTAGATGCGACTACCGAGCTCTCAAGAGCATTAGCCGCTATTGGTATTTATCCAGCGGTAGACCCATTAACCTCAACTTCTCGTATTTTAACGCCTGCTATCGTAGGGGAAGCGCATTACCAATGTGCCCAAAGAGTAAAAAATACACTTCAAAAATACAAAGACTTGCAAGATATTATTGCTATTCTAGGTATGGATGAACTTTCCGAAGAAGACAAAAAAGTAGTAGCAAGAGCAAGACGTATCCAAAGATTTTTATCTCAGCCTTTCCATGTTGCTGAACAATTTACAGGTATGAAAGGTGCTTTTGTTTCTATTGAAGATACTATTAAAGGTTTTAACATGCTTTTAGATGATGAGTCTATGTTAGATTTACCTGAAAATGCTTTCTATTTAGTAGGAACTATTGAAGAAGCTATTCAAAAAGCCGAAAAATTAAAAACAGAAGCCGCTAAGTAATCATGAAAAAACTGAAAGTAGTTTTTGTTACTCCAGAAGGAAAATTATTTGATGGAGAAGCGAATTATGTAAATATTCCAGGAAGTAATGGCAGCTTTGGAGTTTATCCAGACCATGCTGCTTTAATTTCTACTTTACAAAATGGTAAAGTTGAAATATCCACAAATCAAGAGATAAAGTCTTTTAATGTGGATAGTGGAGTAGTAGAGGTTCTTAATAATCAAGTATCTATTTTAGTAGAAAAGTTGGTTCATGCCTAAAGTTTCGGTTGTAATACCTGCTTATAATGCAGAAAAATTTATTGCTGAGACCATCCAATCAGTATTAAATCAAACCTATAAAGACTTTGAACTTATTGTATTAAATGATGGCTCAAAAGACAAAACTCCTGATATTGTTCAGGAGTTTTGCAATAATGATAGCAGAGTAATTTTAATTAATAAGCCCAACACCGGAGTTTCTGATACTAGAAATTTAGGAATGGGAACCGCTAAAGGCGAATATATTGCTCTTTTAGATGCTGACGACTTATTCTTGCCTTCTTATATTGAAAAAAAATTATCTTTTTTAGAACAAAATCCTGACTATCATTTTGTATATTCTGATTTTATTGATATTGATGAATCGGGTAAAGAAAACGAAATTGAAATAATCCAATGGTCGGAAAATAATTTTCAAGCCATATTAGAATGGAGAGGTATTACTACCTGTCCTTCTAATATATTTTTTAGAACGACTTGTTTAAAGAAAAATATATCTTTCTCAAAAGAACTTTCTACTCTTGCTGATAAGCATTTCGTTTTGCAGTTATTTTTTTATTTTAAAGGTTATTCCATTCCAGAGCCTCTATGGAAATATAGAAATGTTCAAGGTAGCATGAGTAAAAGCTTATTAGTGCATGAAAAAGATAGTTTAAAAAGTATTCAACTTTATGATGAACTTGGCTTTTATCCTACAAAATCCTATAAAAATTATTGTGCATCAAGAACTTATTTAATGCTCGCCGGCTCTTGGTGGAAAGAAGGAAATAATAAATTGCAAGGATTAAAATATATTTTCAAAAGTTTATTCACTCATCCTAAACCATTATTAAAGAAAATTTTTAAATTTTAATGAAAAATCAAAATGTTTTAGTGCTTACTTACTGGTCTTACAAAGAAGCATTAGTTCAGACTTATACATTGCCTTTTATTGAAATGATAAAAAAGGCAAGCCCAAGTTCTAAAATCTTCTTGGTTACTTTTGAACAAAAGCATCTAAAACTTTCTAATGAGCAAATCCTATTAGAAAAAGAAAAACTGAAAAGTCTCAATATTGAGTGGATAGCTTTTCCATATTTTCATTTTGGGCTTACTTCTATTTTCGTAATACTAAAAGCCGTTTTTCAACTGATATTTTTTATTTGGAAAAATAAAATTAGCCATATTCATGCTTTTTGTACACCTGCGGGCGCAATTGCTTATATTTTAAAAAAATTAACGTTTACTCGTTTAGTTATAGATAGTTATGAACCTCATGCAGAGGCTATGGTAGAAAATGGAGAATGGAGCATTCATTCTAAGGCATTTAAAATATTGAATTTTTTTGAAAAATATCAAACGAAAGCCGCTTCCCATATTATTGCCACTACTTCAAAAATGAAAGATTATGCTAAAAATCGTTGGGGCTATGAAATACAGTCTTTTTTTGTTAAACCTGCAGGTGTAAATATAGAAAAATTTAATCCGCAAAATCTTAATAAAAATGATATACGTTCGCAATTGAATATACCCACCGATGCTGTAGTTTGTGTCTATATAGGAAAATTTGGTGGTATTTACTACAAAGAAGAAATTTTTCAATTTATTAAAGCAGCTCAAGATTATTGGAAAAACAAATTTTATTTTGTTGTTGGTACGCCTTTTCAAAGAAATGAATTTGAACAATTGGCTAATCAATATCAAATAAATTTAAATCAAGTATTATATCAGTCTTACATACCTCATGAAAAAGTTCCTGAGTTTTTAGCTGCAGCAGATTTTGGTTTAAATCCAGTTAAACCTTTGCCCACTAAAAGATACTGTACCTCTGTTAAAGATGGAGAATATTGGGCAATGGAACTTCCTGTTGTTATTCCTCCCAATATTTCTGATGATTCGGATTTTATACAACAAAAAAGAATAGGGGTTATATGGGAAGATGCTTCTAATGAAGGATGTTTGAAAGCTTGTCAACAGATGGACGAACTATTACAATCTGATAAATTGCCTGAAATTAAAAAAGAGATTCGCAAACTAGCTATTGAAGTAAGAGAATTTAAAAACTTTGAAAAAATTTATCAAGCTATTTACGGTTAATTCTTTAATTTTTCTATGGTATAAGTAAATTTTAATCTCTTTGAAGGGTTATATTTTCCAAACGGGCAGGGGTCTTCCTGAATTTCGCCATAATTGTAAAGAATAAATTTCTGTTTCCCATGAATTTCTGAAGTTTTATGGTAACTATAACCATCCCTTAAAACATCATCTTTGCAACCTGCTACTCCTATTGGTTGAAAATTGATAAGTTTTTTTATGATTGTTTTTTTCGTTAAATATTCACAGTCACAATCTTGATTGAGTAACTCGCCGAATACCTTGTCTACTCCATCGGCTTCCCAAGCACCAAATTGAACTCTAAATAATGAGTCTTTATGAATGAACAAAGTATCGGAAATTTCAAACTTCCATTTTCTTTTACAAGTTTTGCCCCAACCTTGATTTAATATATCTTCACTGGGAGACCATTCGTTAATGAAATAGTAATTCTGGTGAATATTAGCAAAAACTCTCAGCTGTGGTTTTTTTAAAAAATCTACAGATTTTCTTCTCTTGAGTTCTTGAAGGGTAACTACTATTTTTTCGTAGTCCTGAGTATGATTAGAAGGGTTTTTTTTAGGTACTAAATAAATTCGTTGATGAAATTTGACTGTATTTTCTAGGTTTTGAGATTTCCATGGGACCATTAATTTTACTTGGTCAGTATGAGTTTTTTGGATTGAACAAGAAATAGGGGCTGTATGTCCATTTTGGTTGATGATGAGTGCATCGAAATCAGTATTTTTTAGGTAATCAGGGAGTTGAATAGTAACTTCATAGTCTTTTTGGTTCATAAGGACAGGATGAACGAAATCGGGTTGATTGGGGAGATTATTATAAAAAGCAGAGCCATCACCATTAGCGAACAGGTCTATTCGTAGGGATGGTTTTTGATTATAGATTTCAGGGGTTCTTCTTTTGGTAACCATAAAAAAAATGGGGTGAATTTCTGTTTTTGCGGGGGGATGCCCTCTATCCCAAACATACATTCCTTCTAAATGAACCCAGTCTCCTACAGTAGGTAAATGTTCTAAGGGTTGTTTTCTTTGGTGTCCATAACTTAAAAAACCTGCGCTGTTTCCTTTACACATTTCTTTTTTTAAAGGATTAGAAGGATTTCCGTTGCCCATTCCGATTTCCCATTCTACGTGCATATGCTTTCTACAAGCCCATTCTCCTTTTGCATCATAAAAATAACAAAGTAAGTGTTTATAAGCCGAGTCAGGGAATACATTAAAGCAAAAATCATGAGAGTAATGATAGTTAGGAAAGTCTTCTTCTGATATATGGGGACCTCTTATAGGGTTTTCAGGTGTTTGCATAGAAACGGTACCTTCTAGAACGGTGAATTTTTGATGCCCATGAATGGCTTGCCAAGCGGGGAAAATAAGTCCTAAATCAACGGGCTTTTTAAAAAATAAGAATTTTATTGTATCCCAACATTCTTTTGTATAAAGTTCTCTACCTGAATACCTCATAAAGGCTAAACTATCCGGTGGCTCTAAATTTTGTGCATAGATAAAATAAGGATTAACCAAGCATAAAAATTTGACAATAAATGTTTTTAAAAGTTCAATCTGATATTTCATTTAGGGTTTATATTTTGATTCTTTGATAATTTTTTGATAATCAGTAGTTTTTACTAATTGTTCTAAGGTAACTTCAGGGTGGTTACGCATATATTCGGATACAATTTTCAATCCTAAAAATTCTCCGAGCCTTCCTGGGGACTGCCTATCTAAGCCTTGAGTAAAGGGTTTATCTAATAAATATTTTTCGGTTGCTTTGGGGTCTGTTTTGAAGAAATAAGGAATTAATTCGTTGTAAATATTTTTTTCAAAATAGTTTACCCATTCCATTTGTTCAGGTGTATAAGATAAAAGGATAGAATCTTGAATTTCGGGAGCAATTTTTTGGGTAAAATAAAGTTTTATACCTTGGTGAATCATTCTATCAGCAAAAGTTGGCATATTTTCGGGTTTTAAAGGTGGCTGCCAACGATTTACATAACGCATTAATATTGAAGCTAATAAATATTCCTTTCTGCATTTTTTCCTCATATACATTGGTATATCCATGTGATAATCAGCATCTATTCCTAAAAAATAATCCAAACTAATTCCCCAGTATTGAGTAGTGATAAAAAGTTGCTCTTTTTCTAAAATTAAGGGAGCTGGCACTCCGGGTGGGGGATAACCAGTAATATAAGTATAAACTTGAGGAAATTCAAAGTCTTTAAAATATAACTTTAAACGCTTAATGGCTTTTTCAAAATGTAGAAAAGGCTCATTTTCTGGATATAACTTACGAATTGAATCTAATAACGCTTGAGTGGGCTTATCCATTAAAAATGTTTTAAAGTCCATAGCAATTATACTATCAGGGACAACCACAGAGTCCCCTAAATTATAATTCCACTCTCTAATAAAATCTAAATGTTTCCCGAAATATTGAATAAACAATTCATAAGTAGAATCAGGTTTTTCTTGTGCAGTTTTGTAAAATTTTTCCATTGCTACATCTAATCGATTTACCTGAAATTGATAATTAATTTGTTCTAATTGTTTATCTTCTTCAGATTGACAACTTACTAAACAAAAACTATAAAAAATAACTATTAATCTCAACCAATAACTTTGGAAACTTCTCATTGAAAAGTAAACTCTCATAATAAACTTCAAAATTTGCAGTTAATAGGGGAAATTCCAAATTTATTTTTTTGTTTTAGATGGCTTAAATTGAGCCAGCAAGAAATGTAAAAAACACTACCATAGGAAGATATTAAATGATATTATTAACAAAAAAGCAGGTTTTAATTTTTGCTAGTTGGTTCATTTGAACACAAAAATAAATTTTACTTCATTTTTGTTTTACTTTTTCTATCAAATTTTGACTGTACATCAAAAGTTTTTACATCCAAAGATTAAAATGATTTATAAAGGAATATTTCCATGTTTTTTTCTTGGATTTTTTACAGCTTTGTTTTCTAAAAATTGGAAACCTTGAATTAACCTTTGGCGAGTTTCATGAGGGAAAATTACTTCATCAACGAAACCACGATTAGCAGCTCGATAAGGATTTGCAAATTTTTTCAAATATTCTTGTTCTTTTTCTACAAATTTTTCAGCGGGATTTTCTGCGGTTTCAATTTCTTTTTTAAAGATAATTTCTGCGGCACCTTTTGCTCCCATGACTGCGATTTCCGCTTTAGGCCAAGCAAAATTCAAATCACAACCTATATGTTTGGAATTCATTACATCATAAGCACCTCCATAAGCCTTTCTGGTAATAACGGTTATTCTAGGAACTGTAGCCTCAGAAAATGCATACAATAATTTTGCTCCATTAGTAATAATTGCATTCCATTCTTGGTCAGTACCAGGCAAAAAACCGGGTACATCTACTAAAGTTAGTAAAGGAACATTGAAACAATCACAAAATCTCACAAATCTAGCAGCTTTTTGAGAAGCTTTTATGTCTAAACAGCCAGCTAAAACCGAAGGTTGATTAGCTACTATCCCAATGCTTCTGCCTTCTAATCTAGCAAATCCTACTACGATATTTTCTGCGTAATCTTTATGAACCTCAAAAAAGCTATCTTTATCTGCTATAGCGTGAATTACATCTTTAATATCATAAGGTAAATTAGAATTTTCAGGTACTATTTTATCAATATTTGAATCATCAGGATACATAGAATCATCATATTCCACTAATGGAGTAATTTCTTCACAATTTTGAGGGATATAGGAAAGTAACTTTTTGATATGCTGAATACATTCAATTTCATTGGGTATAGCAAAGTGTGTAACTCCAGATTTTGAAGCGTGGGTCATTGCACCGCCAAGTTCTTCAGAAGTTACAGTTTCATTAGTAACGGTTTTTACAACGTTGGGTCCTGTAACAAACATATAGGAAGAGTTTTCTACCATTAAAATAAAATCAGTAATTGCCGGGGAATAAACAGCTCCACCAGCACAAGGACCCATAATAGCAGAAATCTGAGGAATTACTCCTGATGCTAAGGTATTTCTATAAAAAATATCAGCATAACCCCCTAAAGAAACCACTCCTTCTTGTATTCTCGCACCACCTGAATCATTCAAGCCGATTACAGGAGCACCCACTTTCATGGCTAAATCCATTACTTTGCAAATTTTTTCTGCAAATGTTTCGGATAAAGAGCCTCCAAAAACTGTAAAATCCTGAGAAAAAACAAATACTTGCCTACCGTTTATAGTTCCATAACCTGTAATAACACCATCACCAAGGTATTTTTGTTTATCTAAACCAAATTCATTAGAACGATGAGTAACAAAAGCTCCAATTTCTTGAAAACTATCTTTATCTAAAAGCAAATCAATGCGTTCACGAGCAGTTAATTTACCCTTTTTATGTTGTGCATTAATACGTTCTTGGCCGCCACCTAATAGCGATTCTTTTCTTTTTCTTAATAATTTTTCTTCGGGAGTTTCCATAAATTAGATATTATCAAATAATTGAGCAATTTCATCGGTCATTTCATAATTCGCATAAACTTTCTGAACATCATCATCTTCTTCAATTTTCTTAAGAAGTTTGACTAATTTCACTGCATTATCCCCAGCAATAGCTACCTGATTCATTGGGAACCAGTTTAATACGGATTCTTCAGCTTCAATTTCTAAAAGTTCTAATTTGGCATTAATAGGACCGAACTGTTCGAATGGGCAAGTAACTATACAATTTTCTTCGTCCATTTCAATATCATCAGCACCAGAATCAATCATTTCCAATTCAAATTCTTCTAAATTTTTTATTTGAGATTTATGGATGGTAAATACTCCTAAATGATTAAACATAAAACTTACAGATCCAGAAGTTCCAAGGCTACCATCAAATTTATTAAAATAAGAACGTAAATTAGCAACAGTTCGGGTTGTGTTATTGGTAGCAGTTTCTATTAAAATGGCTACGCCGCCAGGTCCATATCCTTCATATAATACCTCATCAAAATCTTCATATTCTTTTGATATTGCTTTTTTTATAGCATTTTCTATATTGGATTTGGGCATATTAACCCCTTTTGCATTTTGAATAGCTATTCTTAGTCTAGAATTTGATTCAGGATTGGGACCCGATGCTTTAACAGCCATCATAATTTCTTTTCCAATTCTTGTAAATGCCTTAGACATTGCAGCCCATCTTTTGAATTTTCTTTCTTTTCTATATTCAAACGCTCTTCCCATCTTCTTTAATTGGTTTTTAAGGTTCGCAAATTTAGTGAAACTTTTCTTATTTCATAAATTTTACATTTTCCCTATCTTAAATTTATTAATGCAAAACATAGGTTAGTGAATCCAATACCTACCAAATCAAAGATTTGATTTCTGTCATTTCTTCAAAAGCATATTTTACCCCTTCTCTTCCAAAACCTGAGTCTTTTACACCGCCGTAAGGCATATTATCTATTCTTAAAGATGGAGTATCATTCACAATTACACCGCCTACTTGAACTTTTTGATAAAACTTTTTAATAATCTCTAATTGATTACTAAAAATTGCTGATTGTAAACCATATTTAGATTGATTAATTTTTAGGATAGCTTCATTTTCATCTCCTACGGAAAAAACATTTACAATAGGCGCAAAAGCTTCTTCTTTTCCAATAGTCATTTTTTCGTTCACATTTTCTAAAATACAAGGTGAAATGATATTGTTACGTTTTTCTTCACCACCAGTAATTTTAACAGCTCCTTTTTTTTCTGCTTCTGCTATCCATTTGAGAACACGCTTATAATTATTGCTATCAATAATAGGACCACAAACCGTTCTTTCGTCTAATACATCACCCATTTTAATTTTTTCGGTTTCATAAACAAATTGTTCTAAAAAAGGTAAATAAACATCTTGATGAATATAAATTCGTTGAACAGAAATACAAACTTGACCAGCATAAGCAAAAGCTCCAAAAGCACATCTTTTTGCTGCTAATTCTAAATTGGCATCTTTGTGTATATAAACAGCTGCATCCCCTCCAAGTTCTAAAAGTACTTTCTTTTTACCTGAAATTTTTTTTAAATTCCATCCTACCCCTGCACTACCTGTAAAAGTTAATAATTTAGGAATATCGGATTCTACCATCATTTGAGCTAAAGGATTTTCACAAGGTACAACACTTAATAATTCTGGAGGAAACCCTGCTTCTAAAATAATTTCTCCTAATTTAATAGCTGTAATAGGAGTTTTGGAAGAAGGCTTTAAGATGATTGGACACCCTGCAGCAATAGCTGGAGCAACTTTATGAGCAACTAAATTTAATGGAAAATTAAAAGGAGTTATCGCTAAAACTGTTCCAACAGCAAAACGATTTACCCACCCCATTTTTCCTTCTAAACCTCTCATTAAATCTAAATTCATACCTTCACCATGGTAATTAATCGTTAAATCACAAGCTAATTTAAAAGTTAAAATAGCTCTTTGAACTTCTGCTCTTGCTAAGGTTAATGGTTTTCCCGCTTCTACTGCTATGGTTAAGGATAGGTCTTCTTCTTTAGATTTTAATAAATTAACAATTTTTTCTAAAATATCCCTTTTTGTGAAACTAGTTAGTTCAAATGCATAAGATTCATTTTCTTTATGATTTTTTAAGACTTTTTTAATTTGATTTTCACCAGCATGTGTGGTAGTAAATATAGTTTCACCAGTATAGGGATAAAGAACTTCAAGAGGTTCAGTACCTTCCACCCACTGGCTATCTACAAAAATTTTGAAATATTTATAAAACATTGGCATAAGTACAAGAATTTTTAGCAAATATAATGTACTAAATAAAGATTAAATGTTAAAACCTTAAAATTTAACAACTTAATTAACTTTATTTAACGATAAAAACCAATAAGTGATTACTTTGCTCTCAAAATACCTGCACTTTCAAATGGCTTAAATAAACGATTTTTTAGTTCATCTTCCGTAAATTCATGAGGTTTTATGCTTACATCACGATTTCTTTGAGCTTTTTCTGTATGAAGTTCTTGAATTAAGGATTTGAAGTGGGTTTGCATTGCGGGTAAAGTATATTTTCCATATAAAGTACTAGAACCTTCATAATGTTGTAAAGCATACTCTTCAGGTGTAGCAGTATAAGAAGCATAAGCATTAGAATATCCCGCTACAATTACTTCTTTAATTCCTTTTAATGAATTTTTAATTTGCCTTTGAATTCTTAAGCCAGAGGTTGTTGTTAATTCTGTTGGAGCAGCAGCAATAGCAATATTTCCAATTTTGATAATTTGAAACGGTAAAATATCGGGTACTAATGGTTGAGATGCTTCATGAATTTCTCCTAAAACGGATAATCTTTTAAGTTCTGCAATAAATGGGTCAATGAAATCAGGTATTGGGAGTTTATGAAAGGCTCTTGTGCCTCCAAATTCTCCTTTTCTACAATTTATCAATACCACTTTTTCTACTTGTGCTTTAGATAAATTTTCATAATAAGGATTTCTTTTGAGCAGCTTTTGGTTTCTTTTAGAAACAAAATTTGAAAGTAAACGTATCCAAAAAGGAGGTATTCCCAAGCCTTCAGCAGTGCCTCCAACAAAATACATTCCAAAACAAGGGTCTCCTGTTGTTAATCCTTCCATTCCCCCCACAAATTCAGGATCTACTTGGGATTGAGTCATATCAAAATAATCCAAAGCATAATCTAATTCATAAGGCAAAGAAACTGTAGATTTCGCATAATAAATTAACTGTTGAGCTTTCTCCATTTGGTAAGTACCATTAATTTTACGATTGATATAATCATCGGTGGTTTCTCCTCTTTTTTCTTTTTCTCCTTTATGAATTATAAAATTTGGGCTTACATCTCCTGCAGCTCCTTGAGCAAAAATAGCCACAAAATGAGGGTTTTGTATTCTCATTAAATTTTCTAATTGATGGGCTGCATAACCTTTATTATCAGAACTTATAGTCTTTTTATCGGAATGAACCGTTGTAGTATGAACAGCAAAAAAGTTTAATATACCCATTGGAATTAACTGTTCATTCAAAAAAGTAAGCTGATATGCATTACGATCTAAAGCTAAATGCCGATGTTGTTCATCCAATTTTTCATTTTCAGGATTTTGATTCCATGCTTCAATTGCTCTATTAAATGCGACATTAATATGGGGTTCAAATTCAGATTTTCCATAATAAATAAAAGCTTTTTCTTTGTTTTTATCGGCTTCAATGATTCCTTCAATGATACCATTTACATAAGTTTCCGTAACTTCTTTAGAGTAACCGGGTATGGTTAAATTGTAAAGTAAATAATGAGAATTACCACCAGGGGAGCTGTGTGTATGCGTAGCCATAAGCATTACATTTTTTTCATCAAACCCTAAATGAGAGTAAGACTTTTTGAGCTTTTTTAAAACCATCTGCCTCATGGCTAAGGTCATAGTTGCGGTTTCTGTAACCACTATCGCTACTTTTTGATGATCATGTTCAATTACAACAACTCTTGCAAACAAATTGGATTCAACATCTTCTACTACGTTTCCGGGTTTACACCAGCCCATCATTCCTATTCCCTTCAAAAATGCGGTTATATCTTTTTTGGAAAATCCTACTAAATACATACATGCAAATAAATTCATGCAAATATAATAAAATTTCAAAATAAATTGAAAACAAAACAGAAATAATTGAATTAGACTTTTTCGGGCATGCCCCATGCTATGCTGCGGGTCGGGCTGCTATGGGTTTCACTTCGTTTCAGAAATCCTTTTTCCACTTTTTTCAAAAGTGCATCCCTCACGCATATATTAAAGCTAAGCTTTGTTCTTTTATAAAAAATGAAATAAAAGCGAACTTTAGTTCATTTATCTAAGATATTGGTAGCGGTATTAAAAAAACAACATTGCAACAACCCTAAATGTAGTAAAATAAACTAAATTTGTAATCTGAAATAAAAGTAAAATGATAAGCTCAATTACTATAAAGAATTTTATGGCTCATTCGGAATTAAGCTTAAAAGACATTCCTTCTATCAATGTGATAATTGGAAAGAACGATACAGGTAAGACAGGATTACTCAAACTTTTATATGCAACTGTTAAATCATTAGAGGTTTATAGTCTTAAATCAAAACAATCAGATGTAATGTTTAAGAAAGAACTTTCAGACAAGCTTCTTGACACATTTATGCCACGTAAAAATGGACTTGGCGACTTGGTTCAAAAGGGTAGTAAAGAAAAACTTGAAGTAAATATTACAATAGTTGGAAACAATGGAAGATATAAGCAGACTATCTACTTCTCATTTGGAGAGAGAACAGAGAAATCAATTTCTACTTGCATTGAACACGTAGAACCATTTGCAAATAGTTCAATCAATACATTATTTATTCCAGCTAAAGAAGTTTTAACCGCTTTTACTGACATCAGAAATATTAGAGAGAATTTTTATGGTGTCGGATTTGATGACACATATTTAGACTTAATCAAGGCTCTCAGCTTGGAAACAACAAAAGGGCGTGTTGCAACTGAACTTAGCCAAGTAAACAAGTCACTTGAAGACTTATTTGAAGGAAAGATTGAACAAACAGGGCAAAAAGAACAACCCTTCATTTTTAAGAAAGGCAATCAACAATTTGCAATGCAACAGACAGCAGAAGGGATTAAAAAAATTGGAATTCTAACGACTCTAATAACCAATCGTCAATTAGGGAGAGGAACAATTCTATTTATGGACGAGCCTGAAACTGCATTACACCCAGATGCAGTAAGACAAATGGTTGAAATGCTTGTTGCAATGAGTAAAGCGGGTGTTCAAATTTTTCTAGCCACACATAGCTATTTTGTTATAAAACAGCTTTCTAACTGTGCAAAAAGAGACGATTTAAATATTTATTGTTGGAATTTAAAAAGAGAAATGGGAAAACCCGTAAGCAACTCTTTTCACAACTTAATTGATGGAGTTTTACCTTCCAATTCAATTATTGATGAAGCAATTAAAATGTATGATGAAGAAATTAGTATTGACCTAAAATAGTTTTTGATATGCAGATTACTGAAAGCTCAATAACATTAAATTTTCCCGACAACAACTACTTTAGGTTATGTGATTGTAAGGGCTATAAAGATATTCAAAATAATCTCGCTGAAATGGATGTTTGTTGGTATGACCAAACAAGCGATACACTCTATATCATTGAATTGAAAAATTGGGAGAATAATACTCTTGTTGAAGAGATTGACCCGAATTATACACCTAACGAGATTCAAAAAATAAAAACTAAAATTTCAAATTATAGAATAGATAATCTTCTAAAAAAGTCTGTTGATACGACTTGTATGTTTATGTCAATTTTACTCGGTAAGAAAAACGGCAATAAGATTCAACAATGTTCGCCTTTTACAATCTCAAATAATACTACAATAAAGCTTTTATCAATTATTAATTGGACAAGCATTGATAGCTCATACATTTCAAATATAAACACCCAATACAAATCAAAATTTAATTCATACGCAAAGTTGTTTGATATAAAAACATTTTTGGTTTTACCTAAGGACAAAGCTACTCAATTATTCACTTGGGTAAGCTGAGAACACCAAACGCACATTTTTGCAAAGCCATAAACCGTTATATCCAAATTTGAAATATCAAAAAATCGAAAATAAAGAAATAAACAATAACGAAAAAGTGCAACACCTTTAGCACAAACTTTCTTTAATGTTAGTAAGGCAGACCTAAAGGTCGGAGATTTTATTGAAGTTGGGCATAATTCTAATTATGAATGAAAAATACATTTTCTTAACATCGACGTTAGATCTCACGCTATCTTTCCGCTTGCATCCTATGACAAAGATTGGCAAATTTTTAATTTTTATTAATAAAATCGTAGATACGTTTAAAATAGTTCTCTTCACCAGCAATTTTATGAATATTATTATGCTTTGCATCTTTAACAATCCAAATTTCTGAAGGTTTTGCAGAAGCTTCATGGCATTTCACTGTTTCATATAATGGACAAACTTCGTCTTTTTCCGCCGCAATAAATAAAGTCGGTTTATCTAAATGGCTACAGGCACCTATGACATCTACCTGATTTAACCATAGACCCGTTATTAATTTTACCCATAATCTAACCCCTGGTATCATAATTCTTGACCAACTTCCTAATTGTTTAGATACTGTCCAACGAATAATTAAATCTAAGTTTGTATAAGGACTCTGGAAAACAAAAGCATTAAACTTTTCTTTGATTTTCAATCCTGCTTGTGAACCAATGATACTTCCATAAGAAATACCAAACATGGATAATTTTTGAAAGGGTTTATTTTTCTCTAACCATTCTACCGTTTGAATAATATCTTGAATCTCATTTTTTCCATAAGTAATCCATTTTCCATCACTATCACCATGGGCTCTATGGTCTGGTAAAAGAACATTTATACCCATATTTTGAAAAGCTTTAGCAAAGGGAATTAAATAGGGTTTACTTAAATGAATTCCATGTAACAATAGCAGTGTATGATTGGAATTTGCAGGAAAATACCAAGCATTTAATTGAAAATTATGGTTTTTCCTTAACGAAATTTCTTCGTAGATTAAGTTAAGTTCTGATGGATGTTTATAGGCTGGAGGTTTCTGATTTTTATCTTGAGGTTTAATAATCTTTAATGCAATAACTAAAGAGAATATTGCATAAGCAATTAATAAAAAAGAAAAAATGATGAAATAAATCATGGCGCAAAGTTGCAAAAGAATTGAAAATGATTTTATAAATTTGTAAAAAATCTTAGTAGTTTACATTAATAAAAAACGAATCATAATTTGAAATCTCACCAGATACTTACTTTGTAACTAATGTAACGGTTAAAGCTCAAAAACAAAACTATTTTTGTATTCCAAAAATAGAAAATGGAAAATAAAGGTTTATTAAAAGCGCTCTTTTGGATTAGTTTTGCATTAATTTCGTTTGTATTTGCTTTAATGGGGTTTAGCATTTACATCGTTATGCAAATGATGGGGCAACCACAACCCAAACAACCTAATAACAATCAATCTTCTACACTTGTTTCAGAAATTCCTAAGCCCGTTGAAGATAATTCATGGAAAGCTCCAGATTTATCCACAATTACTGAAAACAAAGAATTAATTGAGTATGGAAAAGATTTAATTGTTCATACAGCAAAGTATTTTGGACCCAAAGGTACAGTATCTGCTAATGCCACGAATGGAATGAACTGTCAAAACTGTCATTTAGATGCAGGTGCTAAAGCATTTGGTAATAATTACGGATTAGTGGCTTCTACTTATCCCAAATATCGTGCACGAAGCGGTTCCATGGAAGATATTGAAAAACGTGTCAATGATTGTTTTGAAAGAAGTTTGAATGGTAAACCCTTAGACCCTCAATCTAAAGAAATGAAAGCCATTAAAGCTTATATTCAATTTGTGGGCTCTAATGTCAAAAAAGACGATAAACAAAAAGGTTTAAGCATGAAAGACAATGAAATTGCCTTTTTAGACCGTGCCGCAAGTCCTGAAAATGGGAAAGTTGTGTATAAACAAAAATGTCAATCTTGTCATCAAGCCAATGGAGAAGGTCTAAAAAATGATGACAAATCCGAATATATTTATCCGCCTTTATGGGGCAATAACAGTTATAACGACGCAGCTGGTTTGCATAGAATTTCTAATTTTGCGAAATTTGCAAAATACAATATGCCATTGGGTGCTAATCATACAAATGTAATGTTATCCGATGAAGAAGCTTGGGACATAGCCGCTTTCGTTAACTCTCAAACAAGACCCCACAAAAATACCCCAAACGATTGGCCTAAAATTCATGAAAAACCTTTTGACCACCCTTTCGGTCCTTTTGCTGATCCTTACAACGAAAAACAACATAAATTTGGACCTTTCAAACCTATTCAAGAACATTACAAAAAAGCTAAGAAATCCTAAATATGTCATTAAAAAAATTGAATCAATTTATTTGGGCGTGTCCCTTCGCTAACGCTACGGGTCGGGCTGCTTCGGGTTTCACTTCGTTTCAGCAATCCTTTTCGCTTCGCTCAAAGGCAGTGCCAAGCCCTTCGCATCCCTCACGCTTATCCCTAAGCCTTGCTTTTCTCCTATTAATCCCCTTTTTACATTCCAAAGCCCAAAATTCTCAAGACTCTTCCCTAAAACCACTTCTTTACTACTTCCAGAATGGTAAAACTTCTGGTTTATGGAGAAATCATTTTATGTACACCGATAACCAAAAGAACCTTATTGACTTCGGAGCTCTTGCCACAGGCTTAAATATCAACTACAAAACATTTACTCTCAAAAATTTTTCTTTCTCAGCAGGATTTTCTGCTGTTGGAAATGTTTGGCAACAAAATCTTTTAGCTCGTGACCCTCAAACTAATCAACCTTCTCGATATGAAATCGGCTTATATGATGTTGCTAATCCTAATAACTACAAAGCAGTTTTCTTACTTTCTGAATTAGCATTGAATTATTCTTATAAAAATTGGAAAGCTACTTTGGGTAAACAACTCATCAAAACCACTTTTATCAATCCACAAGATGGTAGGATGGTGCCTACTTTGGTAGAAGGCTTGTACGTCCAAAAACAAGAAAAAAAATGGGATTTAGAGTTTGGATATTTATATAACATTGCACCGCGTGGAGTTTCTAAATGGTACTCCGTTGGGCAATCGATTGGCATTTATCCACAAGGAGTCCAAGAGAATAGTAAACCTTCACAATACGCTGGGAATACTTTTTCCAATGGAATTGGCTTATTAGGCTATCAAAGAAACATTAGTAACTTTATGAAAATCAAAATCCACAATTTGTACGTGGATAATATCATGAATACCGCATTTTTGCAAACTGATTTTTTTAAAAATGATACTGCTCATCATTCTAAATGGAGTTTAAGCGGACAAATCATCAGGCAAGATGGAGTTGGTAACGGTGGTAATATGGAGGTGAATAAAAGATATTTTATAAGAAACGGTAAAAGTTTAACTTTTGGTTGTCGTTTAGCTTGGGAAAATACAAAGTGGAATGTTTCATTAAATTATAACAGAATTACTACCTTAGGAAGATTTTTAATTCCCCGAGAATGGGGCATAGAACCTTTTTTTACTTTTATTCCCCGTGAACGTTCCGATGGTTTTGGTGATGCTCACGCTTACGCTTTAAAAACAGTTTTCATTCCTCATAAATCCTTAAAACTTGGCTATCAATCTGCTTTTGTGCAATTACCCGATGTCAAAAATTATGCTTTAAATAAATACGGTATGCCTTCTTACTGGCAAAATAATTTAGAAATCCGCTTTTATCCAAATGCTATCTTTAAAAATTTAGAAGTCTTTGTTTTAATTGTACATAAGTATAACATTGGAGAAACTTATAACGAAAACCGATTCATTTTTAATCGTACCAATATGTTTCAGTGGAATTTGATTACCAATTATAGGTTTTAATTCTATTTCTTTTTCATAATAAAAAAAAAGTAATGATTTTTCATTACTTTTTTTATTATTATGAAAAAGAAATTTTTTGATTCTGTAAATAGAAAAGTTGAATTAATGCAGAAATACCTAAATAAAGATTATTCTAAAGTTAAGAAATTAATGGTATAAATTCTTTCTTGAATCGCAACATTAGCATAAGAATCGCAAGAAGAGTAGTCAATTTTTCTTTGATTTTTATCTTCAGGATTTAAAAATGAAACACCATCTTTTAACCATTTACAACCCATATCTAAAACGATAGCTTCATTTTCTGCGATACTAGTTGTAAATGATTTATTATCAATATTTTTGCCATTACCGTTTCCAAAAACTTGAATAATATCATCGTATAATTCACCATAAGTATTTTTACCTTTCTTCCATTGATAGGTTCTGGTTGAAGTTCTAGAAATTTTATCAGAAGCAGTTTTATAAAATGTGATACTTTCAGTAGAAGTAAAGTGGGAATACGATTGGGTATTTACGGTAAAGTCAATATTAAATTGATAATATTTTGAACCATTTCCAACAAAATAATTATTGGATTTTAGGGTTCTTACGCCATTTTCCTGAAAGTAATTGCCAGTCCATTGGATTTCTAGTTTACCTTTTCTAAACTTGCCATCAATTGCATCACACTTGCAACCATTACCAAAATCAATGGTAATTTTTTTGTTTTCGGTAGCAGTGGTATCAAAATTAATTGAAGCACAAGCTGGAAAAGTTGTAGAAGGGACTTTTAAGTACTGTTCTATATGTTCAAGCATATAAAAAGAATGAAAAGACTCGTCGTCCAGTCTATGTATATCTCCTGCAAGGGAAAGGTCTGTGTCTAAAGGTGTTTTTTTATCTGTTTCTTTACTACAAGAGAAGATTAGAAACACCATAAAAACTAAACTTAAATTGCGTACAAAAGTTATCATAAACCCTAAATTTGAATTACGCCGCAATATATAAAATAATTTGATACATCAAAATAGACTTTTTAAAAATAAAATTTATTTTTGCTATTGAAAATTAAAATAAATTTGTTGAATGAACATCCAGTTATTAGAAAATATTCTTCAATTATTTACTTCTGTTACTCATGATGCGGTTTCTGAAAGAGAAAAACAAATAGTGTATCGTTATTTTTATCAATTTCTTGATGATACAACAGCGAAAAGATATGTTACCAAATTTGAATTATTAAGCCAAGGTCAATCTTTAGATATTCTCCAAGTTGCAGAAAATATTGCACAGTTGTTTACTCCTAAACAAAAAGTTTTATTATATGTTCAAGTTTTTGAGCTTCTTTTTATTGATGGAATTTTAACCTCTGAAGCAAAAAATAAATTAGATACGATTGCTCAAATTTTTAGAATTTCTGAATCTGATAAAGAGGATTTATTTGAATTTGTAACCAATAAAAACCTTAGAGATTGCCCTTTAAATAATTTATTGTTGATAAAAAACTCAGAAGTCAAATTTAAAAAAAGTATAAAAGTTGAACATTTAGAGGGTACCTTTGGGGTTCTGTATTTACCTTTTATTGAAAGTTTTTTTATTAAATATGTAGGGAAATCGGATTATAATTTGAATGGTAGTTCTATGGAGCCTTATGCCATTTATCCTTTGGCTTATGGTTCAATAATTAGAGGCGAAAAAATTATGCCTATTTACTATTCAACTATAGAATCCTATTTTCAAGATTTAGAACAACAAACCAAAATTTATTTTTGTGCTCAAGATATTGAATACAAATTTCCCGGTGGTCATATTGGATTGCATAATATCAATTTATCTGAAACCGGTGGAAATTTAGTAGCTTTAATGGGAGCTTCAGGTTCAGGGAAATCTACATTAATCAACGTATTAAATGGTACTCTAAAACCTTCCAGAGGGAAAGTTCTATTAAATGGTTATGATATTCATAAAGACCCTGAAATGATCAAGGGAAGCATTGGTTATGTTGCTCAAGATGATTTACTCATTGAAGAATTAACAGTATGGGAAAATCTTTATTATTCTGCAAAATTGGCATTTAGCAACCTTACCAAAGATGAAATTCAGGATTTGGTAAAAAAACAACTGAAAGAACTTGGGTTGTATGAAATTAAAGATTTGCAAGTTGGTGATGTTTTGAATAAGAAAATTTCAGGGGGTCAAAGAAAAAGATTAAACATTGCATTAGAATTGATTAGAGAGCCTAATGTTTTATTTGTAGATGAACCTACATCTGGCTTATCATCCGCTGATTCTGATAATGTTATGGAGCTATTAAAAGCCCTTTCCAATAAAGGCAAACTGATTTTTGTGGTTATCCATCAACCTTCAAGTGAAATTTACAAACTTTTTGATAGTTTATTATTATTAGATGCAGGTGGTTTTCCTGTTTATTATGGTAATCCAATTCAAGCTATTACTTATTTTAAGGAAAACATGAATTATGTAAATCCTAATTATGTAGAGTGCCAGGAATGTGGACACGTAAACCCAGATTTATTACTCAATATTATTGAACAAAAAGCCATTGATGAAAATGGGAATTTAACTTATGACAGAAAATTTTCCCCTGAATATTGGCACGGATTATTTTTAAAAAAAATCCCTACACCCAATTTTGAAAATATCCTCAACTATCCAATACAAAAATTTCATTTTCCTTCTCGTTTCCAACAAATTCAAATTTTTATTACACGTGATTTTTTAGCTAAAATTAGAAATTTACCTTACCTTCTTATCAATCTGCTTGAAGCTCCATTTTTAGCACTGATTTTAACTTATTTACTTCGTTATAAACCTTTTAATGAATCCCAGTATTGGTTTAAAACCAACACCAATATTCCCATTTACTTATTTGTAATTGTATTGGTAGCATTATTTTTTGGTTTAACTGTAAGTGCAGAAGAAATTATCAAAGATAGAAAACTCTTAAAAAGAGAAAGTTTTTTAAAACTTAGCCGCTCTGGTTATTTGATTTCCAAAGTTTTGATTTTGTCTCTTATAAGCATAATTCAATCTTTGACTTTTTTATTAGTGGGTAATACCATTTTAGAAGTTGAAACAAGTATGTATTTTTCTTATTTTATGGTCATGTTTGTTTTGTGTTTATATGCAAATATTTTAGGTTTAAATTTATCTTCTACCTTTGATAATTCTGTAACCGTTTATATTTTGATACCGTTAATTTTAGTGCCTCAAATCATTTTGAGTGGTATTGTAGTAAATTTTGATAAACTCAATCCCAATTGGTCAACTCCCGGTAAAGTCCCTTTAGCTGCAGAAATGATGGTTTCTCGTTGGGGCTTTGAAGCATTAGCAGTTAATCAATTTAAAAATAATTCCTACAAATCTATTTTCTATGAATATGACCGTCAAATTTCCCATGCAAAATTTATGATTAACGATTGGATTGAACATATAGAAACCAAAACCAATAGAATTTATGATGATGTAAAGTCTAACCCACAATCTTTAGAATATAAACAAAAATTTATCAATATTTCTAAGTTATTAGAACCCGAAATGCCTTTTTTTAGAGGTAAATTTGACAACATTTTTAACAAATTAAAAAATCAAAACTTTAATCCTGAAAAAGAAGAAGACCGTGACGATTTATATGACCTTTATGCTGCTATTAGAAATCGTTATACCCAAATATTAAACAATATTAATCGTAAAAGAGATGACTATGTAAGAAGAATTAAAAATCCTCAAGTTTTAATTGAACTTTCCAATCGCTGTGAAAATGAAGGATTAAATGATTTAGTCCAAATGAAAACCCTTGAACCACGTATCATTGAAAAAAACAATCAAATCATTCAGTTAGTAGAACCGATCTATTTATTACCAGAAATGAAATTTGACCCATTAGATTGGACATCTCATTTTTATAGCCCTTATAAAGTTTTTCTTGGTTATTATTGGGAAACTATCAGTTACAATGTATCAATCATTTTGTTTATGACGTTTATTTTATGTATCATGCTTTATTTTGATGTATTCCGTAAATTAATGGATTCTCCCAAAAATTTAAAATTCATCAGAAAAATGTTAAAAAAGTAAAATGGTTAATAGCATAAAAATTGACTACTTGTTGTTATAGTAACAACGAAGAAAGTACACAATACGTTTAACAATAAAAAAAGTGTAACCCAAAGAGTTACACTTTTTTGTTTATGTTCTAATTAAATTAAGGCTCAGGAACCGTAGTAAAATAAATATTATTATTCCCTAATTGTACTAAATCAAAATCTTCTGCATTTACATAACCATCTAAGTTTAGGTCTTCTCTAAGATATTTTCTATCTGGTAATTGGTCCACTTTACTGGATATCACAAAGAAGTCAGAAGCATTCGTTTCATAATAATCTAAATTAGGAAAATCCTCGGTTGCATTTCCTAAATATAAAGCATATTGATCAGGACCAGAACTATATTGGTAAGCAGTAGCATCCATGATATTAGTAATATCCGTAAAATCAATAACCGTAGTTTCAGTGTTATGAGCAAAATTAATTGAACTTGATGTCATAACAGGTAAATGATTTCTGTGTTTAATTACCATATAACCTGTTCCTGAATTTCTATGAATGAACCTTAAAAAATTGGAGCCAGAGAGACTCTTAATAGAACCATCTTTCATTAACCAAGCCCATTGAGAATCCATCACGGTATAGCTAGAAGTGTTATTATTTCTAATTTCCACTTGAATAATATCCACAGCCCCAACAGGAGCCTTATAGGAAGTCTGAATTATGCCAGAACCAATCAAAGAGTCTAACATATAAGAAGAACTCAAATAAGTAGTCATTTCTTCTGGTTGAGAAAGTTTTTGAATGATTCTTAAATTATCTATCAAAGGTGCAGGAATAGTGTTATCCGTAATGTTAGGAGCTCCCCAATTCACCTTATATCCGAAACGTATAGGAGTACTTCCTTTAATAAATCCGGGGAAATTTGTAGAATTAAGCTCTAATCTAAATCGTTCCCATCTTCCCTCTGTAGGAGGAGTTGCGGCTAATGCAAGATCATTCCAAGTACCACCACCATTTACAGAATACTGGAATACCAAATAATTAGAAGCATTCCCAATGTATAAGTATTCAAATTCTACATAATATTTTTCAGAAGCAGAAAAAGAAATAGGTACATCAGCATTCATAGTTGCGGTTCTATTACCGGAACCGGAATTTGCCCATCGGTTAGTATTACCCAGATTGTTCACACAAGCTAAACCATAAAAAGCAAACCTCCAAGGTCTACTTGTTACTACTATAGAACTGGAATCCGCTTGTGTCAAAAATTTCATAGCACCTCCTGGAGTATTCCAATCTGCAGGACTAAACGAAGTTTGTTCCCATAGAACCTTAGTACTATCCATTAAGGCACCTTGAAGCATAGCATTCAAATTAATTCTACCATCTTTGGCATAGCCTAAGCGTATATAGTATTTGGTGCCTTCTAAGGCTTCATCTACTTCCACAGTTCCATCAGAAATAATACCCGAATGAGTGAGTGTATAATTTTCATCGGTAGTGTAAGGTCCACTTAGGTTAGTAGAAAAAGCCACTCTTGTAGAATCTACGTTATACACGTCATCCCCTGCTTTAAAACTAATTTTCGTTTTTTTAGGAAACCCAAAAGTTCCTATATTCTCTGTTCTAACTTCCCAGTATCCAAGTGTAGAAACCGAGTCCAAAACATTGGATACAAAAGTGGGAGTATCCTTCTCTCTCCTATATCTAATAGTATAATGTAAATCTCCATTATCTAAAATAATGGGTCTATAAAGACCTTTGTTTCCTGTTGGGAAAAGTCGGTCAGTGATATTCGCATAATATTTTATAGGTGCATCCACAAAGCCATCGTTACTAGCAATAGGATTATTGGAAGTAGTTAGGTTAATGGGAAATCGTTGGGCACTGGTTTTCAAGATACCCTTTGCAAAATGTAGCCTATCAGTAATCTTTAAAAAAGAATCTACTAAGACCGTTGTAAGGGGGGAAAATTTATCCACATAAAAAGTTCCAATGGAATTTACAGGAGCCTGAAACGTTTGAGGTTTATCCCCCCTAAATCTTATGGAATCCGCCGAAGAAGAAAAATAATCGCCTAAGCTCATAAAATCAGAGCCATTATCTAAAATAAAACTCCCTGAACTATATATACTAGAAAAATTATTACCCTTGTAATCCGCATTCTTCAAGTATAAAACCGCATTATTGCTTATAGAAAGCGTTGTACTTATATTAGTAATATCCCAATCACTTGTAACAATAGCAAAATTGTCTATACCACAGCTGTTTCTTTGAGTAGGAATAACTATGGTTACTATGTCCAGTACAAAACGGAAATAAACATTAGCCCCAGGTGTAAAACCCGTTAAATCTGTTACAGGAAAACTCACTGTTTTCCACTTCGTAGACATTGGCAAATTGCTTAAAGTATACCAAGTAGAATTATCATAACTATATTCAATGAGTAAAGCATCAGCAGAAGGTCTTGCAAGGCTAGCATAATTAAATTTGATTTTGTATCCTGTTGAAGGAATAGTAATAGGGGAATTCATACTAATGGTTGTCGTATTAGCTGTAAGACCAATTTCATATAAAGGATTTGAATTACAAGCAGTGCAGCTCACGAGTATACATTTTCCTTCCACACCAAAAATAGAATCGTTCCCGAATTCATTAATCCATCGGTTATTCCCAGTAAAAGAAACTGTCCAATCGGTTATATTTTCAAAATCTTCATTGTAAAGGTATTGTGCATACAAACCCTTACCTAGAAAAAGAAAAAGCAAAGAAAAGCGTAATATATAAAGCATAGATTCTTTTTGTTGCAATAATAATAAGAAAATTTGAATTTTCAAAATTCTTTATTAAAAAAAGTAAAAATAAAATTTAGCTAGGGACATGAAACTTATTCACAAATTATTATGTAATTTTGCAAAAATGAATTCAGAATGTTAGTTAATACAATACAAACTATTCCTTATAAGTCTTTAAACAAGATTCGAATTGTTACTGCGGCATCTTTATTTGATGGACATGATGCAAGTATCAACATCATGAGAAGAATTTTGCAAAGTTCTGGTGCTGAAGTAATACATTTAGGTCATAATCGTTCTGTGGCAGAAATTGTAAATTGTGCTATTCAAGAAGATGCTCAGGCTATTGCAATTACTTCCTATCAAGGTGGGCATGTAGAATACCTAAAATACATGTATGACCTACTCAAAGAAAAGGGTGCTGGGCATATTAAGATTTTTGCTGGAGGAGGAGGCACTATCCTGCCATCTGAAATTGAAGAACTTCATCAGTACGGAATTACAAGAATTTATCACCCTGATGATGGTAGAGCATTAGGCTTGCAAGGTATGATTAACGACTTACTTCAAAAATCCGATTTTTCTACCATTTCCTCCCTAAACGGTGAATTAAAATCCTTAAAGCCACAAAATACCCTTGCGATTGCTAAACTCTTAACTCTAGTAGAAAACCCCAATGAAAATACTCCTCAAATTCTTCAAAATATTGAAAACCAAATTCAAACACAAAATAAAACTATACCCGTTTTAGGGATTACAGGTACAGGCGGAGCAGGAAAATCTTCTTTAACCGATGAGTTAGTTCGTAGATATTTAAGAAATTATCCCAACAAAACTTTAGCCATTATTTCTGTTGACCCCACCAAAAGAAAAACAGGAGGTGCTTTACTTGGGGATAGAATTAGAATGAACGCTATCCATCACCCTAATGTTTATATGCGTTCTTTTGCTACCCGAGAAGCCAATTTATCAGTGAATAGGCATATTCAAGATGCCATAAAAGTTTTGAAAGCCGCAGGTTTTGATTTAATTATCGTAGAATCAGCAGGTATTGGACAATCGGATTCTCAAATTACTGAGTTTGCTGACGTAGCTTTATACGTTATGACTCCTGAATTTGGTGCCGCTACTCAATTAGAAAAAATTGATATGTTGGATTTTGCTGATATCGTTGCTATTAATAAATTTGACAAAAAAGGAGCTTTAGATGCACTTCGTGATGTCAAAAAACAATATCAAAGAAATCATCAATTATTTTCTACTCCCGTAGAGCAGATGCCTGTTTTTGGTACGATGGCTTCTCAATTCAATGACCCCGGTGTCAATCAACTTTTTGCAAATTTAATCAAAACTATCAACTCCAAATTCAATGTTGATTTCCCTATTACTCAACACATTGAAAATATACTTTCCGAAAAAATTTATATTATCCCACCGCATAGAGCAAGATATTTAGCAGAAATTGCCGAAGAATCTGAAAGATATGATGGTCAAGTTCAACAACAGTCTTTTATTGCTTCAAAAGCCTATCAACTTTTTGGCACTATTGAATACTTAATGTCTCAAAATATTGAAGCTTCAATCATTGATAAAATTCAAAAAGAATACGAAGAAGTCTATGGCAAACTTACTCAAGAATCCCGAAAATTACTAGAAACTTGGGAAGAAAGAAAAGCAAGATTCACAAAACCAGAATATTCTTATTTCGTTCGTGGAAAAGAAATTAAAGTAAAAAATTTCACAGAGTCTTTATCTCACTTACAAATTCCTAAAATTGCTGTACCAAAATTTAAAGACTGGGGCGATATATTACGATGGAATTACCAAGAAAATTTCCCCGGAGAATTTCCTTATGCAGCAGGGGTATATCCTTACAAACGTACTAATGAAGACCCTACACGCATGTTTGCGGGGGAAGGTGGACCAGAAAGAACCAATAAACGATTCCATTATGTCTCTTTAGGAATGCCTGCAAAACGTTTAAGCACAGCGTTTGATTCCGTAACTTTATACGGTGAAAATCCTGATTTCCGCCCCGATATCTACGGAAAAATTGGAAACTCAGGAGTTTCCATTGCTTGTTTAGACGATGCCAAAAAGTTATATTCAGGATTTGATTTATGTGACCCTGCCACTTCCGTTTCTATGACCATCAATGGACCCGCTCCCATGCTCCTTGCCTTCTTTATGAATACCGCTATTGACCAACAATGCGAAAAATATATTAAACAAAACGGACTAGAAGAACAAGTTAATAAAAAAATTGCAGAAATTTATTTTGACAAATGGTGCTTTTTGCAGTTTGAGGGTAATGCAGGTGGTAGAGTAGAATGGAATAAAAAAAACATGAAGCCAGTCGTGCAAGCACCTAAAGCCTCACAATCTTACGGTAATTATGATATTGAAGAGATATCTCCTGAGTTTTGGAAAGCGGATATGAACCTAATACATTGGAGAGAACTTAATATCCCTCAATTTATTTACGATTTACTTCCTAAATATCATGGTAAACTCCCCGAAGGAAACAATGGTTTAGGATTGTTATTACTCGGCGTTACAGGCGACCAAGTTCTCCCCAAAGAAATTTATGACAAAATCAAAGCAGAAGCCATTAGCGTTGTTCGGGGAACCGTCCAAGCCGATATATTAAAAGAAGACCAAGCGCAAAATACTTGCATTTTTTCTACTGAGTTCGCACTTCGTATGATGGGAGATATCCAAGAATGCTTTATCCAAAACAAAGTACGTAATTTTTATTCCGTTTCTATATCTGGCTACCATATCGCAGAAGCAGGGGCTAATCCTATTACCCAATTAGCACTCACTCTTTCTAATGGATTTACTTTTGTTGAATACTATTTAGCTCGTGGCATGCATATTGATGATTTTGCTCCGAATTTATCCTTTTTCTTTTCTAATGGTATGGACCCAGAATATTCCGTAATAGGAAGAGTAGCAAGAAGAATTTGGGCTAAAGCCATGAAAAATAAATACGGCGCCAATGAACGCTCACAAATGTTAAAATACCATATCCAAACCTCCGGACGCTCCCTCCATGCACAGGAAATCGATTTCAACGATATTCGTACTACTTTACAAGCACTTTATGCTATTTATGATAATTGTAACTCCTTACATACTAATGCTTATGACGAAGCAATCACTACCCCAACCGAAGAGTCCGTTCGTAGAGCCATGGCTATACAATTAATCATCAATAAAGAACTAGGATTAGCCAAAAATGAAAATCCCCTACAAGGCTCTTTTATTATTGAAGAATTGACCGACCTCGTGGAGGAAGCCGTTTTAATGGAATTTAAACGTATCTCTGAACGCGGCGGCGTACTAGGTGCCATGGAAACCATGTATCAACGCAATAAAATTCAAGAAGAATCTTTATATTACGAAACCCTCAAACATACTGGTGAATATCCTATCATCGGTGTAAATACCTTCCTAAGTAAAAACGGCTCGCCAACTATTATCCCCGCAGAAGTCATTCGTTCTACTGAAGAAGAGAAACTACAACAAATCCAAAATATTCAAAGACTTCATAATATCATGGAAAAAGAATCCCAAGAAGCACTAAAAAAACTTCAAGAAGTCGCTTTAAAAAATGGTAACATATTTGAAGAACTCATGGAAACCGCAAAAGTTTGTTCCTTAGGACAAATTTCACAAGCCCTTTATGAAGTAGGCGGGCAATACAGAAGAAATATGTAAGACCTTTCTACACAAAACTCTGCCCAAAGTACCAAGATTCTTACTTTGGGCATCTTTAATTCAAAGAATTTGGCTATCATTGCATAAAGTTCGTTATATGAAAAACTATCTCAAAACCCTACTATGGATAAGCATTCTTTTACAGACTTCCTATATTTTTGGGCAAGACAAAAATGTACAAGAACTGTATAAGGCAATCCAAGAACTGAATAAGGACAAAGTAGAAAAATACGCCAAAAAGATTGGAAACCTCAGCAATTCAAATCTCAATGGAGAACCACCCTTAAATTATTTATTTTATACTTATCGGGAATATTTTCCAGACAAAGGTATAGAAATCATTGAAATTCTTGTAAAATATGGGGCAAATCCGAATAGTGTATTCTTAGGTGCATACAATACAAAATCATATGCATTAGAAAGTGCATGCCATAGTGGAAATCCTCAAGCCGTAAAAAAATTGATAGATTTAGGTGCTAGTGTAAAAAATGGCTATCCTTTGCATATAGCCGCTATCTGGAGAAGAGAAGAAGTCATTAAACTTTTAGTAGAAGAGTATGGAGTAAATGTAAATTCCGTTGATCAAAAAGGGGATACGCCGCTTATTTGTTCCGTACTTTATTATGATAAAAGCCAAATTTCCTTACCTATTGTACAATATCTCATTCAAAAAGGTAGTAATAAAAACGCTACAAATTCCAAAGGACAAACAGCATTAGATTTAGCCATCAAAAATGATAATTACCCCGTAATCAATTACTTGAAAAGTTTAGGAGTACAACAAAATACTACCTTTAATTATGAAAAAAATAACAAAAAACAAAAAACTTGTCCTAGATGCGGAGGAACAGGTAACGAAGAAGAACCGCTCAAAATTTATAGAGATTGTAACTGGTGCCAAGGAAAAGGCTATAAAGAAGTAAAAGACCAAGTTGTAGGGGCAAGCCAAATCGTAAAGTTTTATCAAAAAAATCCTTGTGTCAATTGTAAAGGAAGCGGTAAAGTATTTTCGCATACAGAAATACAAAAATGTATCCAATGTAAAGGAAATCGGTACATAGATGAATGATGAAGAAACTCGTAGAAAATACTCACTAATGACCTTCGCTCAATGTATTCATTACATTAATTCAAAAAATGAGGTTCTTTGTTGTTTTATTTATTATATTTGCAGAAAAAACTTTTAAAGTAAAAAATTACAATTTTAATTACATAAACAATGAAACCCGAAAGTTTAATGATGAGTTACGGCTATAAGCCTGAACTTTCCGAAGGAGCAATAAAATGCCCTATTTTTCAGACCTCTACTTTTGTATTCAAAAGTGCAGAAGAAGGCAAAGCCTTTTTTGAAGTTGCTTATGGGCTAAGAAACCCCAAAGAAGGCGAAGAATTAGGCTTAATTTATAGCCGAATCAACAACCCTGATTTAGAGATTCTAGAAAACCGTTTGACCCTTTGGGACGAAGCCGAAGATGGCGCTGTCTTTGAAAGTGGTATGGCGGCAATTACTACTGTTTTATTAGAGTTCTTAAATCCAGGGGATTTGTTACTTATTAGTAGCCCATTGTACGGAGGAAGCGACCATTTTATAAAAAAAGTTTTGCCTAAATTCGGCATTCAGGTAGCCCAGTTTAGAGCAGGGCAATCCCAAAACGAAATTATGGATATTGTCCAAAAAACAGGTAAAGCCGATAAATTGGCTCTCATTTATATTGAAACTCCCGCCAATCCTACTAATGACCTTATCGATATTGCCGCTAGTAAAGAAATCGCTAAACATTTTTCTACTGCAACGAAAGAAGTATATCTTGCCGTAGATAACACCTACATGGGACCTATATGGCAACATCCCCTCAAACATGGAGCAGATTTAGTGCTATATTCTGCCACAAAATACATTGGCGGACATAGTGATGTTATTGCAGGTGCTTGTTTAGGCTCTCAAAAACTCCTTAAAAGAGTAAAAGCCTTACGTACTTTCTTAGGCAATATGGCTAGCCCCCATACAGGTTGGTTATTGTTAAGAAGCTTAGAAACCCTCAAAGTACGAATGGACGCCCAAGCAAAAAACGCAGAAAAAGTAGCAGAATTCCTCAATCAACACCCCAAAATAGAAAAAGTCTATTACCTCGGTAATCTTACATCAGAAAATAACCCCGAGCAATTCCGTATCAAACAAAAGCAATGTATTACTAATGGGGCAATGATTTCTTTTGATATTAAAGGAACTGAAAAACAAGCGTTTGCATTTCTGAATGCTTTAAAACTGATTAAATTAGCCGTAAGCTTAGGAAGTACGGAAAGTCTTGCGGAACATCCTGCTACTATGACCCACGCTGACGTAGACCCAGACTTTAAAAAAGAAATTGGTATTACTGAAAAAATGATTCGCCTTTCTGTGGGCATAGAACATTATGAGGACCTTATACAGGATATAGCACAAGCCCTAGAAAAAGTATAATAACTTGGTTCTTATGAACTCATACAACAAAAAAAACCAAGTCTGATACAAAACTTTGTCAAACCCTATTGAAAAAATGAGTATCTTTGTACTTGAAACTTGACTTCAACAAACCAAAATGAGCAAAGTAATATCAGACAAGTCTATCAAAAGACGTGAGTATTGGATTGAAGAAATCCGAAAACTAAGCGGACACTTTGGTAACGATACAGAAAAATTAGAAAAAGAATTAGAAGCTGAAATCAAGAAAAATGGAGTTTCTTCACTTATTGACCACTTGCGACCTTGCGGAAACATTCCTGAAAGTTACGGACACGACACAAGCGAAGAAAAACTCTATTCAAAATACACCGATTGTTTACTTTCATTAGCTTATTCAGCATTAGGACTTAAAAGTTTGGTGCTTAAAGAGCGAGCAGATGCGGCAGACGTTGAAGTTTATGCAAAAGATTACAGCTTTGTTGCAGATGCCAAAGCATTCAGATTAAGTAGAACTGCAAAAAATCAAAAGGACTTTAAAGTTCAAGCAATGCACGGCTGGAAACGTGGCAAACCCTACTCAATGGTGGTTTGCCCGATTTATCATCAAGCAACGACATAAAATGTTTGTGTTTTCACCTACTCAAACCTCGCTTTACTACTTGCATACTCTGAAAAAGAAGAAGCCCTGACTTTCTTAGCACAAGAACAAGAAAAGATAATGCGAATGAGCCACAAGGAAGCATTGAAAGAGCTTATCAAAGTTCACAAGATTGAAAGTAGAATTAAAACTATCAGTGCAATTTCAGACAACGGACTGTTTACACTTAAATAAAAGACAATGGATAACTTTATAAATAAAATAATTGAAGGCAACTGCGTAGAAGTAATGCGACAGTTTGACGATAATGTAATTGACCTTACAGTTACTTCACCGCCTTATGACGATTTGCGAAACTACAAAGGGTTTGTTTTCCCCTTTGAAGATATTGCAAAAGAACTTTACAGAGTTACAAAACCAGGTGGTGTAGTAGTTTGGGTTGTAAATGATGCAACAATTAACGGCAACGAAACAGGCACGAGCTTTAAACAAGCATTATATTTTCAACAAATTGGTTTCAATCTTCACGATACAATGATTTTTCGTAAGACAAACCCAATACCTCAAATCTATCGCAAACGATATAATAATGAATTTGAATATATGTTTGTGTTCAGTAAGGGAACTGTGAAAACACACAACCCAATTATGGTTGACTGTTTGCACGCAGGTTTGGAACTCAATGGAACGACTTACAAAAACTTTTCTAAAAATGAACAAGTGCGTGAAAAATTGGCTAAACCCGTAAAAGATAAAAAAATAAAAGGTAATATTTGGGAGTATGTAGTTGGCAAAAAACAAGAAGACCAAGAAGCGAAAGGACACCCAGCACCATTTCCTTGTCAACTTGTAAGAGACCATATTACCTCTTGGACAAATCAAGGCGACTTAGTATTTGACCCTATGTGTGGAAGTGGCACGACACCACGAGTGGCGTGTGAAATGGGACGAAAATATATCGGTATTGACATAAGCCACGAATACTGCGAAATTGCTAAACAACGAGTTCAGCGAATTTTAGAAACACCAACTTTGTTCATACACAAACCATTTTCGGAATATCGGCAGGTATAGGATTTATCATTTTGTTTGGAGATAATAATGATGACAGAATAATTGCAAGTGCATTAGAAATTCAACGAGACAACCCTTCATCGGCTGTTTGTCTGGTGACAAGTGATATTAACTTGCAAAACAAAGCAGAAATGGCAAGACTAATATACTTTGACATTGAATAAAATGATAAGAACTACTGGTGCTAACAGCCGTTTTGCAAACTTGGAGATCTGTGCTTCTTTTCACGTTCAGTGCTGGTTGACAGTTTTGTCCTCCCAAATCCGCACAGAACTGCACATTTGCAAATCCCACAAGCCAACGCACCCAAGCCGAACCACCACTGCACGACTAATCAAATGTATTTTAGTTGTTTGATATTTAACGATAAAAAAAGGAGACTACGTAATGAGCTTTTTAAAGATATTAGAGAAATACAGAACAATTTCATTCTCCGAAAGAGATAAAGGAGAACGCTTAATGCAAGCTTATTTGTTAACTGACCCACAATATGCCAGTCAATTTAAAAAAGTATGGTTATGGAATGAATTTCCAGGTAAGAACGACCTGGGGGTAGCGACACAGGTTAGCAGTAACTCATCACAATGAATATTGGGCAATACAATGCAAATGTTATCAGGAATCATCTACTATTGATAAACCTGCTGTTGACAGTTTTCTTTCCACTTCGAGCAGGGAATTTAAAGGCGAGGATTTAAAAACCACAAAATTCACTCAACGACTTTGGATTTCCACTACCAACAAATGGAGTTCAAATGCTCTTGAAGCCATCAGTAATCAAAATCCACCTGTTACAAGAATTAATCTTCACAACCTTATTGAAGCCCCTATTGATTGGGAGAAACTCGAACAGGGTATCCATGGCGCTAATGCAAGAACTGAAAAGAAAAAATTATATCCCCATGTTCTTGAAGTTCGCGATAAAGTTGTTGAGTATTTCAAAGATAATGAACGTGGTCGCTTGATAATGGCATGTGGTACTGGTAAAACCATAACCTCTCTCAAAATTGCCGAGAAATTTACCAACAAAAAAGGAACAATACTTTTTCTTGTGCCTTCTATTGCACTCGTTGGGCAAACCCTTCGTGAATGGACTTCGCAAGCCGATGAACCCATCAACCCAATTTGTATTTGCTCCGACCCCGAAATAACCAAAAAGAAAAATGTAACTGACCAGGATTTAACTAGTACCATTGATTTGGCTTGGCCTGCATCTACCGATGAAAAATATATTCTTAAACAATTTCAACACTATAAACAAAATGGCAATAGTGGAATGACTGTCGTTTTTTCCACTTATCAATCCATTGAAGTAATTGCCAATACACAAAAAGTACTATTAAAAAACGGATTTCCTGAATTGGATTTAATTATTTGCGACGAAGCACACCGCACAACAGGTTATACCGAACCAGGCATGGATGATTCTGCCTTTGTGAAAGTGCATGATAACAATTTCATCAAAGCAAAGAGGCGTTTGTACATGACGGTTACACCTCGCTTATACAATGTTGATGCTAAGTCTCAAGCTGCCAAACTGGATATACCGCTGTGGTCAATGGACAATGAACAATATTTTGGAAAAGAAATTCACCGCATTAGTTTTGGTGAAGCCGTTGAACGTGGTTTGCTTACTGATTACAAAGTAATCATTTTAACGTTGAACGATAAAGATGTTCCGCCAGCCGTACAAAAAATGATTGCCAATGGCGAAACTGAAATTAAAACCGATGACCTTACAAAACTAATTGGCACGGTAAACGCTTTATCCAATCAGTTTTTAGGTAACGAAGCCATTAAAGTTGAAGGCGATGAAAAACCCATGAAACGGGTCGTTGCATTTTGTGGCAATATTACTAATTCTAAAAATATAGCCGAAATCTATAATAAAGCTACTGAAAATTACCTAGAATCATTACCCTAAGAAAAAAAGCAAAAATGGTTACCGTGCAAGCCATGCACATGAACGGCACAATGGCTGCTCCGCAACGCGACCAAATGCTTACTTGGCTCAAAGAAAATACGCCGTTTTGAGACTATCTCTTTAATGTTTTTACACTTTTGTAAGTGCAAATTCAATAGATTCTAGTAAATCTTCGGTATCTTCAATACCTACTGATAATCGTATTAAGGTATCTTTTAAACCCGCTTTTAAGCGATCCTCACGGGGGATAGATGCGTGTGTCATAGTTGCTGGATGCCCAACCAAGGATTCTACTCCACCTAAACTTTCCGCAAGAGTAAATAATTTTGCATTTTTCATAAAGTTAAATGCACTATCTAAGGAGTCACTTTTTAAAGTGAATGAAACCATACCCCCAAAGTCTTTCATTTGCTTTTTAGCTATTTCATGATTTTTATGTTGAGCTAAACCTGGATAGAATACTTGTTCAACTTTAGAATGATTGACTAAGAAATTGGCAATAGCTGAAGCATTTTTGCAATGTTGTACCATTCTTAAATGTAGAGTTTTTAAACCTCGTTGAACTAAAAAACAATCAAAAGGACCTGGAACAGCACCGCATGAATTTTGTAAAAACGCAAGTTGTTGGTGAAGTTCGCTATGGTTTGTCATTAAACAACCCATAACTACATCAGAGTGCCCTGCTAAATATTTAGTAGCTGAATGTACTACGATATCAGCCCCCAAATCTAAAGGATTTTGCAAAAATGGGGAGGCAAAAGTATTATCAACTACAGTAAGAATATTGAATTTTCTTGCAATTTCTACAATTTTTTGAATATCAATGATATTTAAAAGCGGATTGGTAGGAGTTTCAACCCAAAACATTTTAGTATTAGAATTAATCATAATTTCCACTAAATCAATTTCTTGAAGAGGAATAAAATGAAACTTAATACCATAGTTAGCAAATACTTTAGTAAACAATCTAAAAGAGCCGCCGTATAGGTCATTGGTACAAATGACTTCATCACCGGGTTTAAGTAATTTCATGATAGTATCTTCGGTAGCCATACCAGAGGCAAAACATAAAGCATGATTAGCATTTTCTAATGCCGCTAAGGTAGTTTGTAAAGCTGTTCTAGTAGGATTGTGAGTTCTAGAATATTCATAGCCTTTATGCTTGCCAGGTTCTTCCTGAGCATAAGTTGAAGTTTGGTAAATAGGAGTAATTACTGCTCCTGTTAAACCTTCTGGATCATTTCCAATATGAATTGATTTTGTTCCGAATTTCATATTTATATTAAACAAATTATTTCACTTCAAATCCAATTAACAGAACATCATCTGTTTGTTGTTGATTTCCTTTCCAATCATCATAAGCTTTTTCAATAATTTTGATTTGCTCCTCTAATGATAGGTTAGCATTATTTTTAATAAGGTTTCTTAATTGCTTAGGGGTAAATTTTCTACCTTCTGGACCACCGAATTGGTCAACAATACCATCTGAACACATAAAAAATCTATCTCCATTTTCTAGTTGAATGTTTCTAGGAGTGTACATTTTATTGGCGTATTGGTCACCACCAATTGGGAAACGATCGGGTTTCATTTCAATGTATTCACCATCTTTTTTCAAAATGTATAAAGAACGGTTTGCCCCTGCAAATTCTAACCATTTAGATTTTATATCAAATTTTACAAGCACCATATCCATACCATCATTACTGTCTCCACCTTGTTGGCGTAATAAAACTTGAACTCTTAAGTCTAGTAATTGTAGAATTTCTGCGGGTTCATTTACTGCATTTTCTGTAATTATAGATTGTAAAGAGTTTTGCCCGAGCATACTCATTAAAGCACCGGGTACACCATGCCCTGTACAGTCTGCAACTACTAAAAATAAATTATCACCTTGTTTATCAAAGAAATAAAAATCCCCTGATACAATATCTCTAGGTTTATAAATAATAGAAATATTTAGAAAATCAGTATAGTCATTAGGAGAGGGTAAAATAGCTTCTTGGATTCTTTTAGCGTAAATGATACTTTCATACAATTCTTCATTAATGATTTCCAATTCTTTCTTTTGTTCATTAATTTCTTGAGTTGCTTCATCAATCTTGGTAGCAAGTTCTCTATTTCTTGCTTCTAAACGCTTTAAATTGTATTGAATTAGTAACCAAATTAAAACGACCATCACTAAAAGATAAAAAATATAAGCCCAAAGGGTTCTATACCAAGGCGGAGTTATATATACGTGAATAAAGTCTGCTTCGCCAATAGTACCATCAGCAGCTTGTACCCTTACATGAAAAGTATATTGACCTTCAGAAATACCATTTAAAACAAAAACTGATGATTTTTGCCATTCAGACCATGTCTCAATTAGCCCACCTATTTTAAATTGGTAATATAACCCGTCTCCACTTACTAAATCATTACTTGATGCAATTAATTTTAAAACAGAGCCATAAGGTACCATTATGGATTTAGATTCTTGATTTTTAAAATCTCCTAAACCTCCATATAAAGTTTCTTTATCATTCTCAAAAAATCTAATGCTTGTTTTTATTTTTTTAGGTTGATATTTAGATAAATTCAGCTTCATTAATTGATCAGGAAAGGCAATCCATGAAGTATTTCCATCAGTATAAAATGCAGTTGGCAATTCTTTTCTAAAACGGTTAAAGGAAATACTATCTAATAATATCTGATTATTGGATAACTTGAAAGGCAAAATTCCCGAATTGTCATAAGTAACTAAAACGGAATTAGCTTCCCATAAATTGGATTTAGCAATTTTTAAAGCATCAAAAAGTTTAAATTGAGTTTCATTTTCAAGTATAAAGTATCCTTTTCCTGATTCAACAATTAATTGGTTATTGACAAAATGCACAATAGCTTTTGCAGAAGGAATACCTTCTTCTTTACCATAAAACTTAGCAGTAGAAGGAGGAATAAATTTTACTAAGCCTTTATAATTGGTTCCAATCCAAATATTTCCTTTGGAATCTTTTACAATAGAGTTAGTTTCTAATGAAACATTTTCTATTAAATTTTCAATTTTATATTTACCTTCGTTAGATTGAATATTACCAGCACAATCCTGACCGGCAAACCACAATGAATTTGCTTGAACATTCAAGTTATAAACGGGCTTTTCACTATAAATTAATTGTGTGCTCAAATCATTAACAACAGAAATCCCTAAATTGGAAGCAATAAAAAGTTTATCATTATAATTAACAATTTTCCAACTTTCAGTATTTTCTAAGCCTTTTAAAGCTATAAATCCATTTCCAGATTTTTTATAGGCACCTGTAGTTGCTGTTAAATAAAGTTCTCCCTTCCATTCAACAATGGAGGTAATTTTACCACCAATGTTGTCAATATTATAAATTTCCATAGGAAGGTTCAATAAAATTTGCGTAACTCCTTTGGAAGTAGCTACCCATAAATTTTGGTCTTTGTCAACAAATAAATTGTAAATATTATTATCAGGAATTAGGTTTCCTTTACTAATTCTTCTTATTAACTTTCCTTGAGCATCAATAATATATACACCTGTACTGTAAGTACCAACTGCAACATTTCCATTATCAAAACAAGCTACATCAATAATATGGTATTTTGAAAACTCTGCATCTAATTCTGTTTTAAAAGGTTTTAGTGAACCATCGTACCAAAATAATTCATCAGCTAAGGAAACAATAAGTTCTTTTTCTTTACAACTAGTAGATTTGTAAATACCACTAGAGGTTAAAGCCTCAAATCCTTTTAAATCTGTTATATTTTTATCTTTTATACTTTTTAAACCTCCTTTTTCTGAATAAATCCAAGCTTCGTTTTTGGAACTCCCAGAACCTTCTATACTAAAATTCCATTTTAATTGGGTTGGTTTATTTTCTAAGCTAGAAATGTCAAGATGGTAAATACTTTTATCAGTTATGTAAGTAACTTGATTTCCTAAAACGTGAATGTTAATTACTTCATTAAAACTGAGTTTATTGTCTAATAAATTTTTATAGGATTTATAAACATAATGATGATTTTCACCGGGAATTAATGCTCCAAAATCTTCTTTACAACCCACCAAAATAATTTTATTGGGACCTAAAGCTAAATTCCTAACAGGATTAGGAGTTTCAATGAGTTTCCAATTGGAACCATCATAAATTAACACACCATTATTGTTTGCCAAATACAAAAAATGATTTTCATCTTGAATGATATGCCATACTAAACTATTTGCTCCCATCTCTTTATAAGAAAAATTTCTGGATAAAGGATTTTGGGCTTTAATGAATTGAAATAGTAGAAAAAAAGATAAACTAAACGCCGATAGTAGTTTCATTTAAAATGTTTATTAATAAACTGCAAAAATAAAAATTTTTTCTAACTGTAAAAATCCAAGCTAATAAAAAAAGACTGTCCCCACATTTTACTATCATTCCAATTGAATAGCATTCTATATACTAACTTGAATGTTGATAAAATTATGAATGGGATTAGGATAAATTGAAACCTCAATAGTATTTGAATGCACATTGCTAGTAACAATTCTAAACCTTAAAGATTATTCCATTTACGATGAAATATCTAATGAAGCAAAACGTATAATAAAATATTTGTACCCATTTGAAAGGCTTTCTGTCTTACTTCTTCAGGGTCTCTATGCACTTCAGGGTCTTCCCAACCATCCCCTAAATCACACTCATAAGTAACCAAACATAATACTCTTCCTTCATGAATAATGCCAAATAATTGAGCAGGTTTACCATCATGTTCATGAATTTTGGGTAAACCATTAGGAAAATTAAACTGTTTATGGAATATAGGATGCTGAAAAGAAAGCTCTGTCAATTCATATTCAGGGAAAACTTTTTTGATTTCACGTTTGATATAAGGAAACATTCCATAATTATCATCTGCTAAAAGTACACCGCCCGCCAACATATATTTTCGTAAATTTTCAACATCCTTTGGGTTAAATAAAACATTTCCATGTCCCGTCATATATACCATGGGGTATTGAAAAATAGATGGGCTTCCCGGTTCAACTATTTCCTCTTCTAATTGAATTAAGCCCTTTGTGTTTTGGCGAAAATAACGATAAAAATTAGGCAATGAGGAAGGATTTGCATACCAATCCCCACCTCCATCATATTTTAATTTTCCTACCTTAAAACTATGCAAAGAAGAATTTTGCCCGTATAATAATCCACTAATCAAAAAGCAAAAGAAAAAGAAATTTTTCATGTTACAAAGATAAAGATTTTAACCAATCCCAAGCAGTTGCATCTTTTTCATAAAACTCTAAATAAGTTAACAAATGCTCTTTCGCTTGTTTTTTATTTCCTAAAACAATGTGATACATGGCTGCTGTAAAATTATAATCTGGATCACGAGGATCTATTTGTTTAGCTAAATAAAGGTATTTTTCTACTTCATTCATTTTCCTAAACTTTAAATAATATTGAGCCAAGGCTGTAAAAATATGAGGTTCTTTAGGCTTTTTTTCTAATAACTTTCGCAATGTTTCCTCTGTTTGATAATAATTTTTGGCAAAAAAATACGCTTTTGCTAACATCAAATAGTGATTTTCATCAGGAATATTTTTGACTAAAAGAGAAGCTGATTTAACGCATTCTTTATAATTTTCCATTTCAAATTGAAATTGAATATAGTTGTAATAAACAGGTTTATAGTAATTATCGATTTCAATCGCTTTTTCAAAGTGCTTTCTTGCTTGGAGAGTATCTTTTTCTAAAAATTTAATAAGTGATAATAAAGAATGCCCCACCGCTTGATTATTCAAATAAGGTAAATGAGCTAACCAATGATGATACAAAGAATCAGAACTATTTTTTAGAACCATTGGAAGCCTCCAAGTTTTAAAACTCATTTCTCCAAATTCATAATCGGTTAATTGTAAAATAAAATTTATAGTTTCTATGTAAGTTTTTAGAATATGCAAAGACTTATAATCAGGATTTTTTTTTATTTCTTTGTCAAGCAAAGCATAATCATCATGTATTCCATAATAGGCATTTTCATAAAAATTTAAAATTACTAAGTTATATATAGCTTTTAAATGGGTGGGTTTTTGGTTTAAGATTTGTTGAGAGAGAAGTTTGGCTTGTTCATAATTTTGATTTTCAAGACAATAATCCAAATAAAACTCTTTGACTTTGAATTCTTCAGGGTAATATTTTAAGGCTGAGTCTAATAAATTCATTTGTAAAAATTTATCTTTTTTGATACGATTATACTCAGAAGCATGCAAAAGCCCTAACATATCCTTCGGATTTTGAGATAATTTTTTATCTATAGTATTTTTGTATCGTATGAGAGTATTTTTTTGACCCTCTAAATTATAAATGTATCCTTGAACTTCATAAAGCCTTAATATGCTATCCAAATCGTTAGGATTTTTTTCTAAATATTTGGATAATTGAGTTTGATAGTTGTATGAATAAATGGGATAAGAACTTTCTAAATCTGTAGAAGATAAAGCAAATTGAAGGTTATTATTTTTGTTAAAAATATAAATATTAGAATCAATCTCTTGTGCAGTGATGGTTCGTTGCCCATGAACTTGAAGGGAAAACAACAACAAGAAAATAGATAAAATGTATTTATTCATTTTGGGTAATTATAGTAGATATTTTATTTTACGTAGAAACTCTTTCATAAGTTTCTAACCCATTGGAATTTTAAAAAAATTACCTAGCTCTTCTACCCTCTCCTTCTATAACCATTTGCATGGATAAACTTAAATGCATCATTTTATCATTACCACTTTGTGTTCCTAACTTACCGATGTTATCCAAATAATCGGTTGTAGTGAAAACATAAAAATAATTTAAACCCACACTAAAATTTCTAGAAAGCTTAAAATCAAAACCTAAATTTAAAGGAAAGTTTAAGGTATTAGAAGCATAAGATTCACCGGGCATTCTGGTGGATAATACGGTGGATAAATTTTGGTTTTGTTCATTTTTGGGAGTAAAATGTAAAAGTCCTAATCCTAAACCTAAAAATGGACTTACAGGACTTTTAAAGAGAGGTCTAAATTTTAAAGAAAAAGCTGCATTAACAAAAGGAGTTTTTACAAAAGCATTTGGTTGGCGACCTTCCACAGGAGGTAAATTTCTTGTTTGAGCAATAAATTTACCGATAATAATATGAAACCCGGGCATAAACATTTTTTGAGTTTCAAAACCTAAACTTAAATGGACTCCCGGATAAAAACGGTGCATTTTTTCATTAGCGTTTAAATCCCCGAAATAGGTATTTCCTGAATATCCAATACCTATTCGTGGACCTTTAACGCTAATTTGAGCGTGGTTATTATGTAGGATAAAAAATAAAGATACTAACAAAAACCACTTTTTCATCTTTTAATAATTTTTAGAAATTTTCAAAACCAATGTCTTGTAATTCTTCTTGGGTAGCGGGTCTAACATTTACAATTTTACCAGCAAAATGTAAATCTTTACCAGCTAATTCATGATTAAAATCTAGTGTAACTTGTTCTAATCCTACATGATGAACTTTTGCCATAAATTGATTTCCTTGTTGGTCCATTAATTGAATGTGATTACCAACTTTGATATTTTCAGCGTCAAATTGTCCATTCTCATTTAAAAAATGTTCAATAGGAAAAGGGATAATATTTTCTTGCTTTTTTTCTCCATAAGCTTCATTTGCAGGAATCCAAAAATCAAAAGTATCACCAGCAATTTTACCAGCAATAGCTTTTTCAAAACCGGGTATTAATTGACCTGCTCCAAATAAAAAGATAAATGGATCTTTTTCTGGGGTTTCTTGAATACTGATTTCTTCGGTACCTAAATCATTTTTTACGGTTAAATGGTAAGTAAGTGTTACCACTTTCTTGGGTTCTATAATCATTTGTTTAAAAAAAACGCAATTTAAGGATTTTTTCATTATTCCAATGTTTTTCTAATCGTTTTTTGATTTTGATATTTGAATTTTATTCTTTGAGTCTTGAATTTTCAATCATTATTTTTGTTCTCAAAAATCAATTCAGGTAAAATAGAAAACCATATCAGCCCGAAGAGTGGCAATCCAATCAACTAATTACATTTACATTTTATCCACTTTTATTGGTTGCCGAATATTTTTTTTATAATTTTGCAACGATGCAAAAAAATGTTGGTAATTCTTTAATTCACCACCTTCTATTTTTCGTTTTATTTTTTATTTCTTCAGGATGTTCTCATGCTGAACCCTGCTACTCATGTCCTGAATATATTGAACAAAAAATTTATTACGAAAAAAAATATCCCTTCATAAGATACCATTACAACATTTTTCAATGGTCTGATTATAAAGCGATAGAACCTATGGTTCAGTCTATGAAAAATATTGGTTCCCGAAAACTTAAAGTTATTCATTTTGGGGATTCTCACGTTCAAGCAGATATATTTACTCACGAAATAAGGACTAGATTACAAAAAGTTTTTGGGGAAGGGGGGAGAGGAATGGTTTTCCCTTACTCTGCAGCAAGAACACATCCCGGCTCCGATTATACTACAACTTTTACGGGTCTTTGGGAAAGTGCGAAAAATGTCCAGTTTCAACCCAAATTAGATATTGGAATTTCTGGTGTTACCATCAAAACCTTAGATAAAAAAGCTACTTTCACCATTCGTTTTGCTCCTAATCCTCAACATGCAAATAATAGAATTTTAAAAATTTACCGAAAATATTCAGAAAATAGTTTTGATTTAAAGATTTTACCTAGTGGAGTTCAACAATCAGCTATTTATGTCAATACAAAATTAAATCCTGACAAGCCTTACGTAGAAGTAGAATTACCTAAAGCTAGTGATAATCTAACTTTTTATATCTATCAATCTGAAAAAAATCAAACTTTTTTTGAGTGTCATGGTATATCCTTTGAAACTCCTGAAAATCAAGGAATTTTATACCATAGTGTTGGAATCAATGGAGCAGGATTTTTAAGTATTTTAAGGCAAAACCTCATGGACCAACAAATTGCAGAAATGCAACCTGATATTCTGGTTATTGATTTAGGTGGCAACGATTATTATGCAGGGATTAATGAACCCATGTATGAATATAATTTAAGAGCCATTATTAACCGATTTAAAAATGCAGCACCCAATTCTACAGTCATTATTTCATGCTCTCATGATCTTTACAGAGGTGGTTTAAGCATTCCAGAAGTTGGTAAGGCTCAGGCTATTGCTAAACGAGTAGCTTTTGATACCCAATCTGTTTTTTTTGATTATTATAACGTTTCTGGTGGTCGTTATTCTATGTTAGAATGGCATAAAAATAACCTTAGCCAATGGGATAGAGTGCATCTGAATTTTCCTGGTTATAAACTTAGAGGTGAACTTTACGCTAATGCTTATCTGAATACTTACCATCAAATCTTACTCAACGGAATTTTTGATAAATCCGATTTGAGTTTGATTGTAATAAATAAAGAAGAACCCCAAAAAATTCCAACAGCTTTAGTAGAAAACACGCATTCTCATAAAAAAGATGAAAATAAAATAGAAAAAAAAGTACCTGTTAAAGCTTGGCATAGAGTAAACAAAGGAGAATATTTATCCACATTAGCAGATAAATATGAAGTTTCTGTCTCTGATATTCAAAAATGGAATTTAATTAGAGGGAACACCATTTATGCAGGTCAGTATTTAACGATTTATACCGATTCTAGCTTAGTACCTAAAAAACAGATTATTCAAATAATAGTACCTCTAAGCACTAAAAATCAACAAGTACATGTTTCAAATAATCCCAAAAACACTACCTTAAAACCTCAGAATAACCAAATATCTTCAAACTCTTCTAATCAAAACTCCATCAAACCTCTGAATAATACAAATACCCAAACTTCTAAAAAGTACACCGTAAAAAGTGGTGATAATTTATGGCTTATTGCAAAAAAACATCATACTTCTGTAGAAAAACTATTGAAACTCAATCCGGGAAAAGATAAAAAATTAATGCCCGGTGATATTCTTAATTTGCCTTAATTCAAAATGGACTTTTGGAAATTTTTTACATATTCAACGGAGTACTTACCTACATTTACATCTGGCATTTTTGCCATTTTTTTTGTCTTTTTTTATTTGATTTGGTCTATTACTCAACACCAAATCAAATTAAGAAATATTGTTTTATTGGTTTTTAGTTTATATATTTATTATAAACTAGCGAACGAATTTGTTCTCCTTTTAATATTATATGCTATAATTGATTATTTTATTGCCTTACAAATTCATAAAGAAAAAAAGGATAGCCTCAAAAAACTTTTGCTTTATACAAGTATTATTGTAAATATTAGTATCTTGTTTGTTTTCAAATACTTAGGATTTACTCTTCAAACTTGGAATCTTTGGACAGGTCAAGAGATTTTTATTCCGCAAATTATAGTACCTTTAGGAATTTCTTTTTGGATTTTCAGAAGTCTTTCTTATATTTTTGATGTTTACAATGAAATGATTGAAGAACCCGAAACCAATTATTTTCATTACCTACTCTATTTAAGCTACTTCCCAACCATTTTAGCAGGTCCTATTAGTAAAGCAGAACCTTTTTTGAAACAAATTAAAAATAATACCCAAGTGGACGACAAAATCATTAGTTTGGGTTATTGGTTAATCATTTGTGGACTAGCAAAAAAAATAATTTTATCAGACCCAATGGGTTCTAATTTTGTTCAAAGAATTTTTGAAAATCCTGGTTTTTATACAGGTTTAGAATCACTATTGGCGGCTTTCGCTTATGGATTTTATTTATATTATGATTTTTCTGGTTATACCGATATGGCAATCGGAATGAGTTTGTTAGTAGGTATTCAAATTCCACAAAATTTTAACGAACCCTTTAAATCTCAATCTATTACAGAATTTTGGAGACGTTGGCATATTACTTTATTTCAGTGGTTTAACGACTATGTTTTTACACCCTTAAATTTTTCATTAAGAAGTTGGGGTAAATCTGCTGCAATTTTTAGCATGATGGTAACATTTTTATTATCAGGGATTTGGCATGGAGCTAATTTTACATTTATCGTTTGGGGGCTTTTACATGGAATTGCTATTAGCTATGAAATTGCAACTCAAAAATTTCGTATCACTTTAAAAAATTTCTGGGGTCCACATTTTCATACCATTTTCAGCATTTTGATTACTTATACCTTTCTTACTTTTACATTTTTCTTTTTCAATTCCCCTTCATTGGAAAGCACTTTCAAAATGTTTGATAGAATCTTGAATGATTTTCATGCAGAATTATTTATGAAGTGGTACGATGAATACCAATTGGTAGCTCATATTTTGCTGGCTGGTATGATTTTACATTTTATTCCAACCTCATGGAAACAATTTTTTGAATCACAATTTATAGTTTTACATTGGAGCTTAAAAATTGTGGTGATAGTGATAATGGTAATAGTGATTTATCAATTTAAAACCTTGGGTTCTATACCTTTTGTTTATTTACAGTTTTAGGTTCATTTGGGCGTGCCCCTTGCTACGCTGCGGGTCGGGCTGCTACGGGTTCCACTTCGTTCCAGCAATCCTTTTTCCACTTTTTTCAAAAGCGTTAAAAGGCAGTGCCACTTCGTGCCCTTCGCATCCCTCACGCAAATCCCTCACTTTGTAAAGCATTGTCATATATTATCACAAAAATAAAACATATCAAGCGTTTATTGAAACAGTAATGACCTTGATTTCTAATACAAAGAGCAATTCTCTTGTACATTTTTACGAAATTCATAAAAAAAGCCTATCAATTTATCATGATAGGCTTTTTTAATTTCTCTTTAACCTTTAAAAGTTTTCAAGCATCTTTTTTACTTGACCATTTTTTTCTTTATCCTTTAATGATTTGATAAAATCTTTAATTTCGGGTTTATCTTTAAAAACTCCTAAACTTCTAATAGCACCTAATCTTAACCACCATGTACCATTGTTTTCTGCAATATTTTTGAGTAAATCGATACCCTTAGTTTGTGTTTCTTGATTTTGCCCAGACAAATATCCAGAGAATTTTTGGAGTAACCCAAATTTTTCAAAACCATCTTCCATTTTATTGAAGATATTCGATACAAAATCAAATGCTTCTGGCTTGTTTTCGTCCATTAAAATTTCGGCAACAGAGCTTTGGATTTTTAAGGAACGAATATTTTTCAATTTATCTACTTGTTTGATAGTAAGCTCAGGATCAATTGCATAAAGAGAACCTAGTGCTGAAGCTACTACTGAATAGCTACTATCATTGGTTGCAGCCACAAATAAGCTTTTGCATTGGTCTTTTGTATTTTGAGGCACTTCCATAGTTGCAACTGTACCCAATAAATCTACTGTAGCACTTCTAACACGTGATTTAGGGTCACTCTTTGCTAATTTCATAAGTTTTTCAATAATTTTAGTTTGATTAACTTTATTTGAAGAACCAAATGCTTCCACTGCAATTACTCTAACTCCATCAAAAGGATGATCTAAAAGTTTTAAATAAGCTTCTATTACATCATCATCATCCATATTCAATTTTAAATAACTATCAGCCTCTACAATTTGTTTATAATTATCAGCATTAGAAATTTGATATATCCAATAAGACTTATCTTTTTGAGATTTTGGTTTGGCAATCAGAACTTTATCAGGGTCAAAATCTACATTTAAAGGATTTTGGGACAATGAAAATTCAAAAGTAGTATCCGCAGTAGAAAGAACAACAGGAAAATTTACTTTTTGATTAGGGTAGGAAACTTGAATTTTTGTAGGAATATAGTAAATAGGAGTATATTTAGGGTTTTGTTTTTGTTGAACTTGAACTTTCAATTTTTTGGTATCAGGGTTATAATTGTAATTAATAGAAAGTTCTGCATGTCCAGCTTCCATAAAGTATTGGTTAAAGAACCACATCAAATCTTGCCCTGTAACATCTTCAAAAGCCATTCTTAGTTCTGCAATTTCTACATCTGTAAAAGCATTTTTTTTCAAATATTGTTTAATTCCTTCAAAGAAAGCTTCATCTCCAATAGTATTTCTTAACAAGTGTAAGACTCTACCACCTTTTTGATAGGAATGCCCGTCGAACATATCTTCACGAGATTTATAATAGTAGCGAATTAAGGGTTCTCTTTTTTGAGAAGCTTCTGCTAAATAAGTGGATAAATCATTTTCCAGACCTTCATCAGCCATCCATTTACCATATTTGTATTCATTCCATAAATATTCACCATAAGTAGCAAAACTTTCATTTAGTGGTAAATTAGCCCAAGATTCACAAGTAACTAAGTCTCCAAACCAATGGTGAAACAATTCATGTGCAATAATATCTTCATGAGTGTTATCTAAATGAGAACGGTCATCATGTTGTAAAGCACCATAATGAATTGTAGCAGTAGTATTTTCCATAGCACCAGAAACAAAGTCTCTTACAACCACCTGAGAGTATTTTTCCCATGGATAATCTACGCCCATTTTTTTAGAAAAGAACTCCAACATTTCTGGAGTATTTCCAAAAACCATTTTGGCAAATTTTGCATATTCCGGCTCTACATAATAATTGACTTCAATATTTCTCCATTTATCTTTAGTAATAGAAAACTCTCCAATTGCCATCATGAATAAATAAGGGGCATGAGGTAAGGACATTTTCCAATGGTCTGTACGAGTACCATTTCCATTATCTTTGGAATTTACCAAAACTCCGTTAGATAAAGTACTATATTTTTTTTCTACAGTAATGAAAATTTCTTGAGTACAACGCTCATTAGGGCTATCAATAGTAGGAAACCAGCAAGATGATGATTCTGTTTCTCCCTGTGTCCAAATTTGTTTAGGTTTATTAGGATCTTTTCCAAGCGGATTTATGAAATACAAACCTTTAGCATCAGTTATCGCTTCAGAGCCTTCTACATTTAATTCTTCTGGTTTTGCAATATAATCAATAAAAATTTCGTATTGTTCATCACGCTTATAGGTTCTATCTAACTGAATGCGAATTTTTTCACGGTCATAAGAAAATTTTAAATCTTTTTGTTGGTTTTTGTTTACCAATGCAACTTTATTGATTTGAAATCCTTTTGCATCTAAAGTTAAAGAATCGGTTGGATAAAAATAAGGTTTTAAAGTTAGATTGGCTTTACCATAAAGCCATTGTTTCTCCCAATCAAAACTAACTTGAAGTTTAGTATGAATTAAATCTTGATATTTTGTGTAAGAAGGATTAAATTGATGTTTTTTGGGAGCCCAAGATGGAACGAATTCTTTTTTTTCAGGCTTTTCCTTTTCTACAATTTTTTCAACATAAATCGTATCACGTTTAGCGGATACATTACCAAGCTTTTCATTTTTGGTCTTATTGGTTTTGTTAGGATTACAACCTGTAATAAGAATTGCAAATAACAAAAATCCGTTGAGGTATAAATTACGAAAGTTCATATTCATGATTTTCAGAAACGCAAAATTAAAAAATTTAGTTTTATAACCCATAAAAGTAAAGGATAAAAGAGAAAATCAAGTGATATAGGGCAATAAATTTATGAAAATTAAAGATTTAATTAGAAAAAATTGGTAATTTTGAATATTATGTATCAAAAAAAGCGGTTTGAATACAAACCGCTTTTTTTGATTTTAAATTGTTTTTTATTTCAAAGCTGCTTTAAATTCAGCATTATCTTTATATTTCAAAAATTCTAAATCTTTATAAGCTTTGTCAGCTAATTTGCTATCTAAACTAACCGCTTTTTTAAGATTGCTAACTAATAAATTAGTGTCAGAACTTCTAGCGCCTACGATGGCTAACACATAATAAGTTAAAGCGAAGTTAGGATCCACTCTTGTAGCAGATTCTAAATCGGTTTTAGCACCCGCTAAATCACCCATTAACAATTTACATAAACCTGCATTATATAAAGCACCTGTTTGATTTCTAACGGCATTAAATTTTTCTGCTGCATCAGGATATTGAGCCATTTTTTCATCAATAACAGCAATATTAAAAGTAACTTCAGCAGAACTCATAGCACTCATAGAAGACTGATAATAATTTTTTGCTTCTGTCAAATTCTTTTTGTTTTTATAAGCAACCCCTAAATTGTTCATAATAGCATGGTTATTAGGTTTTGCTTGATTGGCTTTTGTCAATAAAGGAAATGCTTCGTCAGTTAAACCTTCTTTAAGGTATATAACAGCTAAATCGTTTAATCCTCTATAATCATCGGGATAGGCATCAACAAATTGTTTTAATAATGCTTTTTTTGCTTGTAAGTTTTCTTGGCGGCTAATCGCAAATAAAAAGTCTTCTTTTTCTAGTTTACCTTTTAAGGAAGTACCATTAGTAACCGCTTGATTAGCTAAAGCATCAATTTCAGCATCAGACAATTTATTTTCTGAACCTTCAATACGAATGGTTGCTCTACGTAAAGGAGCCAAGATTTCTTCTACTCTTCTAGCACCACCCACTAAAGCCATAATTCTTCTTTCTTTTTCATCTTCCTCATATCCAGCAGAAACAATCTCAATAATTTTAGATTTTACATCTTCAGTGTAAGGCATTGAATATAAATTCGCTTTAAACCCTTCCCAGTCTTCAGAAGTCGTTGTTATATTAAAGAAAGTAGAGTCTAATTGAACAGTGTAACCATTATCTTTTAATTGCTTTTCTAACCATTTTTTTACTTCTTTAGAACGAGCAATAGACAAAAATCTATTTCTTGCTAAGGGACCTTCTGGAGAAGCAAAACCTGCGATAGTTACAGAAGTTGCAGGAATTTTTTTACTTAACATCTCACCGATGTTTTTAATTTCTTGTTTTTCGTATTCTGTAGGGCGGATTTTAAATACATCTTGTGGGAACTGAAATTTCGCTTCGTAAGAAACAGGAACGCTAGACTTGTGTTCATGTTTGTTTTCAAGAGTTATGTATTTATCAGCTTCATATACTAATCTTGAGGTTGTAATGCAACATGGTGCTAATTGTGTTTCAGGCAAATCAATAGTTTTTGATTTTCTTGTATATTGGTTTTGTGCCACTAAATTTCCACCATCCATTTTCTCATTATAAACTTGAGCTACATTTAATTTCGCTTGTGCGCCAGATTTTTTGATGTCAGGATACTTTTCACTGCTAATTCTTACTCGATCCATAGTAAAATTATCAGCACCATTTTTTATCACCAATTTTCCATTATACTCACCACCTTTCTTAAATCCAGATTTTGGTGCTACGCTTGCTCTCACTGTAAATTTTACAGAATCAGCATGTACTTCTAATGGATTAGGATTCACAGTTACAGAACCGCCTTTAAATCCTTTACAGCTTATTACGCCTATTGCTACCGCTGTTAAAATGCCAAAATAGCTTATTCTATTCATATTCAATTACTTTCTTTTTTAGAGTTTTGGTATATTTCTATTCAGACCACAAAATTAGAAAACTTTTGATATATAAATAAAGTTTCAAACTTTTTTTAATTTTTTTCATGAAAAAATTACGATTTGAATTTGCGGAAAGTTTTCTAAGTACCTCAAAAAATAATTTTATTGCTTAAGAGAGTTACTAAGTTTGAGAATTCAAGTTATTAAACTTTATAGAACAAAAAAGTCTTATATTTCCCAATTTAACATTTTTATTTCCGTAACTTATTTAGAAATCCTTTATTTTTGCGAAAATTTAAAAATTGAAATGAGTTTTATTGAAGAAATCAAGGCGAGAGAGATTTTAGATTCTCGTGGTAATCCCACAGTTGAAGTAGATGTTTATTTGGATAATGGAATTATTGGAAGAGCAGCTGTTCCTTCAGGTGCTTCAACAGGAAAACATGAAGCGGTTGAGTTAAGAGATGGTGAAAAAAATAGATTTTTAGGTAAAGGGGTACGAAAAGCTGTTGCTAATGTAGAATTACTTGCTAATGAACTTAGAGGAATGTTAGTTTATGAACAAGTAAAACTAGATAAAATGATGCTTCAAATTGATGGTACTGAAAATAAATCTAACATTGGTGCTAATGCTATATTGGGTGTATCTTTAGCTATTGCAAAAGCTGCTGCTCAATCTTTGGGTTTACCTTTGTACCGCTATATTGGTGGTGTTAATGCTAGAACTTTACCAATGCCAATGATGAACATCTTAAATGGTGGTAAACATGCTGATAACTCTATTGATTTTCAAGAATTTATGGTTATGCCTGTAAAAGCATCATCTTTTGCGGAAGGTCTTAGAATGGGTACAGAAGTGTTTCATTCCTTGAAAAAAGTTTTACATGACAAAGGATTAAGTACTAATGTTGGTGATGAAGGTGGTTTTGCTCCTAATATATCTTCCAATCAAGAAGCAATTGAATTGGTATTAATGGCAATTGAAAAAGCCGGATATAAACCCGGTGAAGATATTTTTATTACTTTAGATGCAGCTGCTTCTGAAATGTACAATGAAAAAACTGGTCGCTACCAATTTTATAAATCTACTAAAAAAGAAATTTCTTCTGATGAGTTAGTAAATTTTTGGGTAGAATGGTGTAATAAATACCCTATTATTTCTATTGAAGATGGTTTGTATGAAGATGATTGGAAAGGTTGGGAAAAATTAACTCATGCTTTAGGAAACAAAATCCAATTAGTGGGTGATGATTTATTTGTTACCAATGTAAAAAGATTGCAACATGGGATTCATCAGAATGTTGCAAATTCAATCTTAGTTAAAGTAAATCAAATTGGGACATTAACCGAAACAATTGAAGCAGTTGAATTAGCTACTCGTAACAGTTACACCAATATTATAAGTCATAGAAGCGGTGAGACCGAAGATAACACCATTGCGGACATTGCAGTTGCTTTAAATTCAGGTCAAATTAAAACAGGTTCTGCAAGCCGTAGTGATAGAATTGCTAAATATAATCAATTACTAAGAATTGAAGAAGAACTTGGAGACGTTGCAATTTATGGAGGAAGCATCTTAAAGTTTATTAAATAATACACATAAAGCAATACTCATAAAACAATACTCATAAATTATTCAAAAATATCCTACCTTTTTAGTGAAAGTAGGATATTTTTTTTATTAAAGTTATTTGAAAAAATCATAAAAAATACCCATATTTGGTTCCCAAAAACCAAATATGGGTATCTTGGCAAAAGTGGATTACCTCATCAAGGTAACTATACCCAATCTTTTAAACTTCGTTCCATCGGATTTTTGCAGTTCAATGACATAATTATACACTCCGTCAACAGCATCAGAACCATTTTTCAATTTACCGTTCCATCCAATGATATTTCCCTCAGAAGTATATAATTGAGTTCCCCAACGGTCATATACTATCATAGATTTTAAATCATAACCTTGAATTCTGGGGATAAATATATCATTCACACCGTCTCCGTTAGGAGTAAAAACATTAGGAACTTCAAAATTACCTTCCTCAACAGTGATAGGTGCTAAAACTAAGGTGCTAATACAGCCGTTAGCATTTTTTATAGTTAGCACCACTTGATAAGTGCCAGCAGTTGTGTATCGAATGGTGGCAGAACTTGTGTTAGAAGTATCTCCATTTCCGAAATTCCAATGCCACTCTACGGCACCGTTGGTTTGGTCAACAAAAGAAAATTCTGTATTCGGTAAAGTTACTTTTATAGGAACGGAAGGCGTAACAACAACATTAGGCACCAAAGTATCTACTACATTCACTAAGAAAGAAGCAGTACAACCATTGTATTCATAAGTAACCAAATGTGTCCCTACCCCTGCAACAAAGCCGTCCAATAAACTATCCGTTATACCAACTCCTATCCATGTGCCTCCTGGGGGAACGCCTTGAAGATTAATTCTATCGTAAAGGCATATAGTTGTATCATTCATAGTTCCAACATTTTGAACGAATACGTTTACAGACGCTCTTTCACTTGTACATCCTGATGATATCGCTTCTACAAAGTAAGTTGTTGAACTACTTAAATTAGGAGTATCAAAACTATTTCCTGTTCCTACTAATACCCCACTAGAATTATACCATATATAATTATTTCCAGTCGGATTATTTACTGTCAGATTTGCAACATTTCCCGAACATACAGAAACGTTTGATACGTCAGGTATAGGTACAATATTCTCCGTTACCACTACTTGAGCAGTTGCAGTACCTGTACAAGGTGCAGTTGCATTGACAGTGTATGTATATGTACCAGCACCGGCTAAGGCTGGTGACCATGTTCCTCCAGCATCTGGAGTACCTCCCAACGCCGCAAATAATTGTGCCGCCGTTACAGTACTCCCTGAACATATCGTTAAAGTTCCATTCGTGCCTGCATTGGGTAAATGTTTTCCAGTTACCTCACCTTGACGGGTTGCATTTCCTGTTCTAGGTGCGTTGTCGTTGAAGGGATAGGTATAATTACCAGCACCGGCTAAAGCTTGTGACCAGTTTCCTCCCACACCTCGAGTATCTCCCAACCCAGCAAAAAATTTTG
>CAZBPK010000023.1:0-9336 GCA_964493765.1 uncultured Bacteroidia bacterium
AGTGCACAAAGTGGCACTGCCTTTTGCTGCGAATTATTGAGCAGCCAAAGGATTGCCGAAGCGCACAGCGAAGCCCGAAGCAGCCCGACCCTGAGCTATTAGCAAAGGGGCACGACCAAATTATCCATAATTTTATAAGTATTTAATAAGTTTCTTTGTATTTTTGGCCTAAAAACTAACTTATGAAAAAGATTTTTTTTCTATTTAATCTGTTAATCATTTTAGGAAGTTGTACAAATTCAAAGATCATGAAATATCAATATTACGATGGCTCAGGGAACCAATATAAATTTGAAAATCAGGTAATTGAATATATTCCTATGTTACCTTCTGAAAGTTCTTCGGGTATATACTCTGGTGGTAAACCCTTTAAAAAAACACTCAATAAAGAAGAATGGTCAAAAATGGAAGAGTTGTTTGCACAAGCCCTAAAAAAATCAGAATTTCATACTGATATAAGGGCTATGATGACAGGAATGATTCAGGTACAAATCAATCAAGAAAAAAAATCTTACATTTTATTACCAAACGCTGAAACCAAAACCAATATTGAATTATTTTTGCAACAATTAAAAGAAAAATGAAACTTATAGAAGGAAAGTTGGTTTCTGAACATTTATTATCAGAAATCAGCCAAAAAATTCAAGCCCAAAAAAAAAGTAGAAGCCCACATTTGGCAATCATAATGGTAGGAAATCAACCAGCTTCTGAAACTTATGTTAATGCAAAAATCAAAACTTGTGAAAAATATGGTTTTAAAGGCACCTTATATCATTTTCCTGAAACCATTACTGAAAATGCTTTATTAGATGAAATTCAAAAACTCAACGATTATCCTGAAGTAGACGGAATCATTGTTCAATTGCCCTTACCCAAACATATCTCTGAACATCAAGTAATTGAAACTATTTCCCCTCAAAAAGATGTTGATGGTTTCCATCCTGTAAATATTGGAAGAATGGCTAAAAATTTACCTGCATTATTACCAGCAACTCCAGGAGGAATTTTAGAACTTTTGAAATTTTATCAAATTGAAACTGCAGGCAAACATTGTGTAGTAATTGGAAGAAGCAACATTGTGGGTTCTCCTATGAGTATTTTGATGGGACGAAATACCTATCCCGGTAATTGCACTGTTACAATGTGCCATTCCAAAACACAAAATTTAGAATTTTATACCCAAAATGCTGATATAATTATTGCAGCTGCTGGCCAACCAGAATTATTAAAGGGAAATATGGTTAAAGAGGGAGTTGTTGTTATTGATGTGGGTATTCATAGAATACCTGATGAAACCAAAAAATTAGGTTACAGATTAATTGGTGATGTAGAATTTGAGACCGTATCCCCAAAATCTAGTTTTATAACTCCTGTACCTGGAGGTGTAGGTCCTATGACCATTGCTGTTTTATTAAAAAATACTTATGAAGCTTGGTTACATTCTGTTAAAAATTAAAAAATAAATTTTATTCAAAAAATATGATAAAAAAAACTGCTCTTTACGATATTCATGTGCAATTAGGAGCTAAAATGATGCCTTTTGCTGGTTATGATATGCCCATACGTTATTCAGGCGATAAAGATGAACACTTTTTAGTGAGAAAAGATGTGGGATTATTTGATGTTTCTCATATGGGTGAATTTATTTTTAGAGGGAACGATGCCCTACCCTTTTTACAGTCCATTACTACCAATGATGTTTCTAAATTAGTGGTGGGTAAAGCTCAATATTCATCATTGCCCAATTTAAAAGGAGGTTTAGTGGACGATATAATCGTTTATCGTTTGGATAATGCCTATATGATGGTAGTAAATGCTGCCAATATTGAAAAAGATTGGAATTGGATTCAAGAAAGAAAATTGGCTTCTAATTTTTCAGATTTAGAAATCATTGATATTTCTGAAGATACTTCTTTAATTGCTGTTTCGGGTCCAAAATCTACTGATTTAGTTGCTCGTTTAACTGATGCTCCTATTCAAGAATTAAAATATTATGAAGTTACTCGTTGTAAATTACTCAACTTTGAAAATATTTTAATTGCAACCACTGGTTATACAGGTGAATGGACCTTTGAAATATTCTGTAAAAACAGTGAAGTGGTTACTATTTGGAATGCATTAATGGAAAAAGGTTCCGATTTAGGCGTAAAACCAGCAGGACTTGGCGCAAGAGATACTTTAAGATTGGAAATGGGTTATATGCTCTATGGTAACGATATAAACGATGAAACTTCTACTATTGAAGCCGGTCTAGGTTGGATTACCAAATTACAAAAAGGAAAATTTTCAAGTTCAGAAATCTTTCAAAATCAAAAAGATCATGGAGTAACCAAAAAACTGGTTGCTTTTGAAATGGTAGAAAAAGCGATTCCTAGACATGATTATCTTATTGTGGACGCTCAAGGAAACGAAATTGGAAAAGTTACTTCTGGAACTATGAGCCCATGTTTAGACAAAGGTATTGGAATGGGATATGTAAAACCTGAATTTTCTAATTTAGGTACAGAAATTTATATATCCATTCGTAATAAACCTTCTAAGGCATTAGTAGTTTCTACACCTTTTGTAAAAAATACAAGTGTTCAATTAAAAAAATAGTCACTTGTGGCGGGCTTTCAATATTTTATTTTTCGCTTATCCCCTCGTTAATCCTTTGGCTGTGAAATATGAATAACCAAAGGATTAACCAAGCCCGAACTAGACAGACAAATACCAATATTCAAAATAATATTTATATATTTGCAAACATGAAAACGCATTTTAGCACTGAAGAAGTTTTACAAAGATTAGTGTTTTTTCCTGATTGGAAATACGAGAATGAATTTTTAACTAAAAGTTACCAATTTGAAAATTATATACAAGCATTTGCTTTTGTTGCACAAGTTGCAATGATTTCAGAAAAAATTAATCATCATTCCAATATTCAATGGGATTATTTGAATATAAAATTGTTTGTTAAAACTCATGATTCTGGGGGTATCACCAACAAAGATTTTCAATGGATTGAAAAAATTAATCAAATTCCCTATAAAATTATTGACTGAAATTAAAAAAATATACTAACTTTACGGCAAAATTTTAGTCAGAATGAAAATTTCCAATTCTTTATGGGTGCTAATTTTTAGCAGTTTATTTATTTTCAGTTGTAAAAAAGAAACTACAAAAGATGAGATGCCACCAGTGGATAAACGCCCTTCAATTGTTAGAACTGCTCCTAGTACTTCGTCCTCCAATATTTTAGAAGGTGAATCTGTAAATTTATCTTATCAATTAGCTGATAATGAACTTCTTAAATCCATTAAAATCATAGAAAGAATTAACGATAATGACCGTGTACTTTTAGAAGAAGATATTACTGGAACAATACTTAAAAAGGATTTTTCTTATACGGTTCCTCAAGGCTTAAATGATTTAACCGTCATTAAAATTATAGCTTTTGTTTATGACAACAAAATGCAGTTTGACTCAACTGTGTATATAGTTACGAAAGATTTTGTTCGTGATACTACCGAACAATATAGCTTATTGAGTTATGAAAATGATACCATTTATAGTAACCTTAGTATTACAGGATTAAATGCTTTTAATTGCATTGCTAGAACGAATAATGTAACAAATAATACGGCAAAAGATATACAAGAAAATTCTCAAGTTTCTGGTAACTTTTTAGCTTCATGGGTTTCTCCTAATACAAATCCCAATAAAAATTTTGTAGTATTAACAACCTCTCAATTCAATTTTGAACAAGCTCGATATTCTACCATAGATCAAGCATTTCGTGCAAATACTCCAAGATTAGAAACTGGTTCTTTAAGAGTGAATGATATTGTAATTTTAAAATCAAGAATTACTCCTCATTATATAGTTTTCAAAATTAAGGCTGTAGTTGATGGTCCAAATGATGAAGATTACATAGTGTTTGATTACAAACGTTCTAACTAATTTATAAAATTGCACGTATTGAATTTATGAAAGCTTACAAAAAAAAATTAATACCCATTTATGTTGTAAGAATTTTATTAGGCTTATTATTTTTGTTTTCTGGTTTTGTAAAAATTAATGACCCCATAGGTTTTTCTTACAAACTAGATGAGTATTTCCACGTATTTGATTCCTCTTTTGGATTACCCTACTCTGTTTTTGGTCCATGGTCATTAAATTTAGCGTTTTTTATTGGTATATTTGAAACTATTTTAGCGATTAACTTAATTTTTGGGTTTGCTCCAGCTTTCACTACAACATCGCTACTCATCATGATTATTTTCTTTACGTTTCTAACGGGCTATTCAGCTGTAACAAAAAAAGTTACAGATTGTGGATGCTTTGGAGATGCCATAAAATTAACACCTGTACAGTCATTTATCAAAGATGTTTTATTGTCAGGTTTTATTGGCTATTTATTTGTTTATAGAGATAGTCTCTATCCATTTTTTAAAGATTTGATTAATACCATTTTAAGTTTAGTATTCTCTTTGTTAGTTCCCGTATATGCTTGGTATTGTTACAATTATCTTCCTTTGGTGGACTTTTTACCCTATTCAGTAGGCTCAGATTTAGCCTATAAAACCACCACAAGAGGACCAGACGGGCAATTTTTGGCTTATGGTTATGAACCATTAAAATCTGATTGTGGATTTGAAGAATTTAAAGGAAAAACACTCCTGATTGTTTCAGAAGATTTTCAAAAATGTTTGCCAGCTGCGTTAAATCAAGCTATTCAATTAGGTAATGAATTAAAATCCAATGGATTTCAAATAGCCATTTTAACTTCTAGTGGTTCAGAGGTAAGAAAGGCATTTAAAGAAACTATGAACATTCCATTTTGTATTGTACCTCAAGATCAAACTACTTTAAAATCTATGGTTCGTTCAAATCCAGGAATTTTAATACTAAAACAGGGAGTTATAAAAGGTAAATTTAGCCATAAAAATATACCCAATAAAGAAAAAGTTCTTTCGATTATAAAGTAATATGCCAGAAATTGAAAAGTACAGAAAAAGAGCCTATATACCAGCAATTGTAATTGCTGCGTTAGGATATTTTGTAGATATTTATGACTTAATATTATTTGGTGTTATACGGGTTCAAAGTTTAGAATCTTTGGGTTATAAAGGCACTGATAATACCATTTATGGAGAATGGTTAATTAGTATTCAAATGTTTGGAATGTTATTGGGTGGTATTTTGTGGGGCATAATGGGTGATAAAAGAGGTAGATTGTCTGTACTTTTTGGTTCTATTATGATGTATTCATTAGCAAATCTTTTAAATGGATTTGTTCGTTCTGTAGAGGCTTATGCTTTTTGGAGATTTATCGCAGGAATTGGACTTGCAGGAGAATTAGGTGCTGGTATCACTCTGGTTGCAGAATTAATGCCTAAAGAGATTAGAGGTTATGGTACAACGATTATTGCCGGTTTTGGATTATTGGGCGGTATCACTGCTGGATTAATAGGTAATTATGAATGGAACTTAGGCAATTTAGAAAATTGGCGTTTAGCTTATATAATTGGGGGAATAATGGGTTTAGCACTGCTTTTATTAAGAATTGGTGTTCATGAATCCGGAATTTTTGAAAAATCCAAAGATCAATCTGATGTCAAACGTGGAGATTTTCTTTCATTATTTACCCATAAGAAAAAATTAGAAAAGTATTTACAGTGCATAACAATTGGAATACCTACATGGGTAGCAGTAGGTATTTTAATTTTATTTGCTCCTGAATTTGCAAAAGTTTTAAATATTGAAGTTCCTGAAGGTGAAAAAGTAAAAGCAGGCACAGCGGTCATGATGGCTTATGCAGGATTAGCAACTGGTGATATTTTTTCAGGAATCATTAGTCAAATATTAAAAAGCCGCAAAAAAGCTGTTGCTTCTTTTATTATTCTTACTGTTTTATTTTCTTCCTTATATTTATTTAGCCCTAACGTTAATTTGACAACCTTTTATATATTCTGCTTTTTGATTGGTTTTGGTGCTGGCTTTTGGGCTATATTTGTAACTATAGCTTCAGAAAACTTTGGAACCAATATCCGTGCTACTGCAACTACAACTGTTCCTAATTTTGTAAGAGGTTCAGTTTCTTTGATTTTACCTATTTACAATTTCCTAAGCCAACAAACCGGTAGTATAATTTATGGTGCATTTATTGTTACCATGGTTTTTGCTTCAATAGCCTTGTTATCTCTTAGCCAAATGAAAGAAACCTTCCATAATGAATTAGATTTTACTGAATAAATTATGATAAAATTATCAGTTTTTTTATTTATACTTTTTCTATTAAGTTGTAATTCTAAAAAAAATCAAAGTGAAGAAAATCAAAAAGTTAGTTTCAAAAATTCATATAATAAAGAAACCCAGAAATCAGGAAAAGAATTTTATTCATTAAAAAAACCATGCGAAACCATTGGTAAACAAATTTGTGAACAAGTAACTTTCACCTTATCAAATTTTTATGATCAAAATTTATGGGTTTATTCAAAATATAGCAAAATAGAAATTCTTAAAGATGAACCCGACTTTTTATCCAATGAAGTTGACCCCTACTCACAAGAATTAGAATCTCATGATGATATTTTGATTTTAGACGCCAATCTTAACATCAAGAAAAAGATTCTTACCAAAGAGAAATGGACATTTTTAAAGATTTTTGTTCATAATCAATTAATTTATGGAATCACTAATGAACCGGGTAATTATAAAATTGTTCAATTAGATCAAGAAGGAAATACAGTTAATACACAAAATCTTAATTCTGGTTATATAAAAGATGCTTGGATGTTGAAAAATGGTACTTTAATTTTAGAAAGTAATCCTGAACCTTCTAAAAAAATCTTAACAGTTTATGATTCCAATCTTAAAGTCAAAAAATCTTATGAATTTAAAAATGTTTTATTAACCTATGGAGGTTATTCTTTTGAAAATGATTTTTATTTTGCTTATGATCAATCTATTTCTAAATTTAATGATAATTTAGAAGTATTATGGACTTATAATTTAGAGAAAAGTCAGAGATTAGACAAAGGTTGTTTAACTGTTTATGATCAAAAAATTATTGTACTAGCACAAACCCAAAATAATGGTGAAAAAACCAAAGGTTATTTTATTCAATTAAATGAAAATGGTCATAAAATCCAAGAAAAATTTCATGATTTTACTTTCTCAAGTGAAGTGAATATGGTACCTCAAGAAATTTTTCGTACACCAGATAATGGTTTTATAGTTTTTGGATTTCAAACACCAGAGGGAAAAAGTGTTTTAGAAAATCATATTGCTTATATAAAATTTGACACCAATTTTGAAGCAAAAGGAGGAAAATTAACCCATTATAATCACAATGGCGGTGAGTCAAAATTTATTTTGCCTGATAATAAATTCATCATTCAGAATTCTGAAAATATCATACTTTTTGAATAATTAAATTCAAAATCATTCAAAAGACCCAAAGTAGTTGGGTCTTTTGGGTACATGAAATTATGCAAACTCAGAAGTAAGTAAATCAATAAGCAAAGCTTAAGATAAGCGTGAGGGATGCGAAGGGCACGAAGTGGCACTGCCTTTGGCTGCTCATACTTCGCAGCCAAAGGATTGCCGAAGCGATAGCGAAGCCCGTAGCCAGCCCGACCCGCAGCGTAGCAAGGGGCACGCCCAAATATTTATTCTATAAAAATTTTGTAACTGTATATAGAGTTTTGAACAGAAAATTTTAACCAATACCAACCTTTGGGAAGTCCCATTAAATTAAGTTCAGTGTTAGTTTGAATTGTTTGGAATATTTGCTTACCTGAAAAATCGTATAGAGAAATATAAGTTTGAGAAGGCAAGTTTTCAAAGTAGATTTTGTCTTTAACAGGATTGGGAAAAACTTTTAAATTCTGAAAAGGTGAAAATTTCTCCTTATTGATTGTAAAACCTTTTAAAAGGGAGTCAGCTCTAGCAGCATTTGGAATACCCCATCCATAAAGAGTATCGGGACTGTTTGCTCTATCACTACTTCTTTTGATTGCATCAATAATTTCTAAATTGGAATTAGTTGGATTGGCTTGCCAGAGAGAAGCAACAAAGCCTGTCATTATAGGAGCAGAAAAAGAAGTACCGCTGGAATATCCAAAATTAAGGTTGGAAGAAGCTACAGCAGCAGTACCTCCCATAGCCATGACATCAGGTTTGATTCTTCCATCAAAAGTTGGACCCATAGAAGAAAAGCTTGATCTTAATTTATTGGCATTAACAGAACCTACGCATAAAACGGAATCAGCATCACAAGGAGCTGTAATTTTTTTCCAATCATTATTTCCTTCATTACCCGCAGAAATAACACATAAAATTCCTTTGCTAGCAGCAATATCAGCAGCTCTTGTGATGATAGTAGAATTACCATCCATATCTGTGTAAGTATAAAACTGACCGCCATCCATAATATTATACCCTAAGGAAGTGTTGATAATTTCTACGCCCAAACTATCTGCCCATTCCATTGCAGCTAACCAGTTATCTTCTTCAGCGGTAGTTTCACTTGCTACATTTTCAGTTACTGCCAAAATAAACGAGGCTTCAAAACCAGTTCCAACCAAAGTGTCAGGTACATTCGCTGCAATACAAGACCAAACATTGGTTCCATGTCCATCTAGATCATAAACATTGGTATTATTATTGACAAAATTGTAAGTTGCTAGAACTCTGTTAGAATTATAAATATGACTAAATGCTCTATGTTGATTGGCATTAATAAAACCAGAATCAAAAACTCCAACCAATTTACCAGATCCTTTATATCCTTTATCATGTAAATATTCTATACCCAGCATTTTATTCTGGATCTCAGAAGAACCATAATTAATTGCGGTTTTGTCATTATGATTTATAGCGGGTTTTTCCACTTTCCATTTTTTAACAGGTTCAATATGAGAAATAAAATATATGGCTTTTAATTTTTGAATATCTTGATTATCAGCGTATAAAGTAACAGCGTTTAACCATTTAGATTTTCTTTCTATTGTAAAACCCAAATTTTCAAGTTGTTGGATATAGTAAGTTGAAATAGGGTAATCTTTTTCATCTAAAGGGATACGTTGCTGTATTCTTCTTTCCAAAGCTCTAACACTCAAATCGGGTTTAGGGTTCAGAGGTTTATCTTTAAAATAAATCCAATATTTTTGAGTTTGAGCATTTAAACTTGTAATAATTAAAAAACAACAAAGGAAACAGAAATTATTCATAAAATTTTAAAACAAATATAATTACAACCCATAAATTAGTGCAAGAATTTAACAGAAATTCAATAAATAAACCTTATAAATTACTTTAAAAAAGTAAATTTATAAGGCTGTAAATGAA
>CAZBPK010000024.1:0-1816 GCA_964493765.1 uncultured Bacteroidia bacterium
TAAATCAATTCTGGATACATTGTGAATATTAGAAACATTGACAAATCTTACATCTGGATTAGTAATTTGATTAACAATACTAGGACAAATTTGCCCTGATGTTCTACTGCATACATTTTGTTCATCGCAAGGACGTGTTAAAGATATATTGTCAATTAAAGTAAAATTATTACCAAATCCAACATCATAGAGAGATTGTTTGCAACAAGGAGTCCTTCCATTAGGGATATTTGCACGAAACTCTATATAGTTATAATTTTTTGCAGGATCATTCAAACTAAAGTTACCGTTTTTGTGTTCCCACATATTATAATTATCAACTCGGTCTCTTTTCACGACTCCTCTATTATTGATTACTAGATTTATTTTACTATTCTTGCTCCAAAATTTTGGTATATATAAATAATAAGAAGCGTGATAGTTTCCTGTGTTTAGTTTACAATCAAAGTACTGTATTAAATTAGCTCTGCTTGCTTTTTGAGTCATGTTACCTAAAAAAACGTAATAGTAACCATTTTCCGCTTCAATTTTACGGTGGATAATATTATTGTTATGAACTATGGCACCAACTCCAGGATCTTGATAAAATAGGGAAATACAATCTTGATGATTTACACCAACAAAAAGTACACAAGGGTCTGCATACAGTTTCGCTTCGTCAATATAGCTAGAAAATAATTTAGCATTATTTGAAAATCCCCAAAAAATTGGCTTATCGCAATCACAATGTTTATAATTAGTGGAAATTAAGTTGTACGTGCCATTATTTGTTAAAGTCAAATTCGACTGAAGAATATTCGGTGAAAATTGTGCTTCAAAATTCCCGTTTTTCACTAAATTAAAGTTTTGAGCACAAACATTACTAATGATTAAAATTAGAATTGTTTGCAAATTAATACTAAAAACTTTTACTTTTTCCATAACTTTAAAGGGATTAACGTTCCAATATGAAAATTACTTATATACGACCAATTATTAAACAAATTGTCTACTCTTGATAAATGCCAATTAGGTGCGAAACTAATATAAATCAAGTTTTTGTAATCTAATTTAATTGGAAATCCAAACCCGAAGAAAGTGTTGTTATAAAGATTGTTTTTCGGCACAATATGATAAGTGGAATTATAGAAAACCAAGCTACCCAATGATACGCCTAATAAATGATGATAAAATGGATATCTATAATGAATAGAAGAACTTATATACGGACTAGGACCAAATTGGAATTTTCTAAAATCTTTTGGAATTATTGAGTTTATCTTTTCAATATCTCCTATCCAATACTCAATATAACTAATACCATCTAATCCTAAACTAGATTGCCATTGAAATCGTTTAAAAATTAAGAGATAATCGATACTTAGATTTCCAAAATGAACATTTCCTCTTAAATCCACTTTTAACCAAAATATTTTACTAGTATCTTGGATTGATGCAAGAGCATGAAAAGACCAAAATAAACATAAAATTAACATTAATTTTTTCATTTTTCTAATTGTTTTATACGTTCTTCTAATTGTAATATGTACAAAGTGAGTTCTTCAATTTTTTCTAATAAAACTTTATTGAGTTCTCCAAGTTCTACACCATTCTGTTCTACTTGTTTTGCACTAGGCAGATTGGGTAAATGTTTATGTTTTTCTACAAAATTCTTCAATTCTTTTAAAGGCATCAAAGGATAGTTTTTATCAAAAACATAATCGGGAAAGTTATTGATAGTGGTAGTAATTCTTCTTGCATGAACGTCCCCGTTGGCTTTTACTTGAAAATTTTTTGTACCATTTAATCGTATTTCAAAAGCTGGTTCGTTTGTATT
>CAZBPK010000025.1:0-2586 GCA_964493765.1 uncultured Bacteroidia bacterium
TGAATTAAGTAAAAAAATCCATTGGATTGTAGGAATAGATGTTCCAGATAGTGTAGGATTAAAGCCTATTGCATTTTGCAGATGTATTTGTGATTATGGGGGATTCGGTAATCATTGTATATGTGCTCCTGCGACTAATGGCAAAATCTGTGAGATTAGAATTTTTTCTGGTACAGTTGATGGTGGTAATATTTGCCATGATGCTTGTAATTTTAAGATAAAATTTTTTGCTGATTTATGATAACAACTTTTCATATTTTAAAAAACATGATGGGCATATTTTTACTATGCCCTTTGATTTTATTTTCACAACCTATTAATGATTTTTTCCAAGAAGAAGTTAATTTTTTTGATATTTCAACTGACTATTACTTAATCGGTATAGAATATCCTCATCTATATTTTTATCATTGTAAAGAAAATCATTTATTGCATTTAAACTTAAAAAACGAAAACAAAGATACATTGTATTTACAAAAAAACATTTACAATCCCCATAAAAAATTTATAATTTACCTTAAAGATACCTTTTGGGTTCAGGCTTGGGGTTTAGCAAAAATGAACTCTCAAATACAAAATTTTGAATACCCTCATAACATTATAGACATCGCTCCTTCACAAAATATTGCGTTTTTATATATTCAAAACTTTCGTTTTCTTTTTAATTACATTTTTAAATGGAAAACTAAAAAAATGTTTTTTGATATTTATCCATTGTATCCCAAACATTTACGAAAGATAAAGCAAAATAAACTTGAAAAAGTAAAACCCAAAAACAGGTTAAGAAGGTTTTATATCAAGGAATTGAACTATCCAAGACTTGAAATTGCTGATTACAACAATATTCACACGATTATTGATAAAGATTTTGTGATTATACAGCCCGAAATTCACAATTCACTTTACATTTACCATATTAAAAATCCTAAATTAGATTATAGATTTAACCAAAAAGGGCACTTTTTCAGTGATTCTTTAATGAGCGAAGTTACCAATCACGAAGAAGTATATCGTTTCTTATCAAGGTATTATGATATTTATTTAGACACAACTCAAAATTTATTTTTTCGTACTTATTTTGTTGGAATGAAAGATTTATCTGGCGATCATTTTTGCGAATTAAAAAATATTCTCATTTACACTCAAATTTTTGATTGGCAAGCAAAGAAAGTGATTTATGAACAAAAACTAAAACATTTTAAAGGATATTTTTTACCTTGTATTTTAAGCGTACAGCAGGATACCATTTGGTATTTTTGTAGAAATATTTACAATGGTAAGTTTATGATTTACAGCATAAAATTAAAATAGAGTTAGACTTATTTAATAGATATTTTTTTGGGCGTGTCCCTTCGCTTACGCTACAGGTCGGGCTGCTCCGGGCTTCGCTTACGCTTCGGCAATCCTTTGCCTGCTCATACTTCGCAGACAAAGGCAGTGCCACTTCGTGCCCTTCGCATCCCTCACGCTTACATAATGCTTTGCATCAATTATGTTTAATGTTTTAGAAAATTCATAATAGCAATTAAAATAGCCAAAGAAGTAGTAGAAATACCAATTAACCAAGTGATTGTACTTAATCTTTTTTCTAAGGCTTCAAATTTGGTATCTATTGCCATAAACCTAGCATTATTCTCTTTTTGTATGGCATACATTTCTTTTTGCATAGCTTCAAAACGAACATCAACATTCTGAAATCGCAAATTCATTTCTTTAATTAACATTTCAAAGCGGTCATCCATTTGCTTTTGCATGGCTTCAAACCGTTCATCTACTTTCGTAAAGCGGTCATCCATTTGCTTTTGCATAGCCTCAAAACGGTTATCCATCTGCTTTTGCATAGCCTCAAATCGTTCGTCCATTTGCTTTTGCATGGCTTCAAACCGTTCATACATTTTTTCTAAAACTAATTTAATATCCTCCCGAGTGGCTAATTTTTCTTCTCTTTCTTTAGCCTCTTCTTGCATCTGATAAACTATATCTGCCAGTACCTTTTCCGCCCATTTTTCCGTAGCTTCACTGATTTCAGGCGATTTATGTTCCTGTAATATAGACTTTATCCTCTCCTTCGTGATATAAAACTTTGCCATACTACAAATTTATACGATTTTTCTTTCCAAATAGTTTTATTTTCGTCAGAATATTTTAATAATTATACCCCACATTACTTCATTCAAAAAAGTTATCCACATATATTGACTTTTTTTTTAAGAAATTTGTAGCCAAATTATTTTTTTAAATTCAAAGTTTATGCGTAGATTTGCAATTACATCCATCTTATTCAGCATGCTTTTCATAAGCACAGTGTACATGACATCTTGTACAAAAGAACAAACAAAACCTGAAACTAACCTTTCAGAATCTTCTCATTCTAGCGATTTAGCGGAAAGACCTTCTGCCAACGCCTCCTGGACGGGCTGGGCAAACGCTAATAAAGCGGAAATCCAAAATTATCAAAACAGAATCTTAGAAGTGAGTAAAATTCTTTCCCGAGACCCTGTCATTACGGCTGCTTTTAAACAATATTTCACCGCTCACCAAAATGACCCCAATTTTGATTTTACCTTGAACTTTACAGAAATCATG
>CAZBPK010000026.1:0-13018 GCA_964493765.1 uncultured Bacteroidia bacterium
CATATCATTTCAATTTATTGATTATCAATATACTTTCTTAAAAGTAAGTATAATACTTAAAAGTAAGTATATATGCAAAATTACTATTTAACTTCATATTTGCAAAATAATTTTAAAACACAAAATAATATGTTCAAAGAAAGATCGGACATGTGAAATTCATTTCGTAAACTTTATAATTCTTAGGCAACTTAAAGGACGGTTCAACATCTTCAAGACAAGTAACTGCTTTGCATTTTTGACAACTAAAATGAATGATTTTTAGAACAAGAATGGCAAGTAGCATATTCTACAACTCTATCTACATTGACAATTTTACTTATAATACCTTCTTCCAATAACCTATTCAAGACACGGTATATGGTTACTCTATTGCATAACCCATCCAATTCCAACGGAGCAGAAAAATCGGCAGAATATCCAAAAGTGGAAAAAGAATTAAAAGAAGCATTCTACGAATTGGAAGATTTAATCGAAAAAATCAAACGTAATGGCGATGACAGGGATTTGAACATCAAACAAATCGATAGTCATTTAGAGGAATACAGAAAGAAGATTGAGCAAATCATTAGAGACAAAAACATCAAGGAAGCAAAAGAACTAACCAAAGAAATTAAGTATTTGGATTTAGAATTGAGAAATGCTGTAACAGGAAATGCAATGGATGTTATGTTTTTACGACATATAAATGATGGTTTCAGTTCTTTCCACTGGAAAGATACCTCAAAAGCAAGACAATTAGTAAATCAAGGATTACAAATGGCTATGAATGGGCACACATCAGGCATTCGCAGTATTATTGTTCAAATAATTGCTCTGATGCCTGATAATGAAAAACCAAGCAACACTTTAAGATAATGACAAATCAAAGCATATTACCCAAAGGATTCTCTATTGATGATAAATATATCGTTCTGATTTTTATTAAAATGGGAAGCACTGCCGAAACTTATCGCGTTAAAGGAACTGACGGTAATTTGTATTTTTTGAAATTATTTAACTATTCCAAATTGCACCGTACTGCATTTGACAGCGATAATAACCTTCTAGAAATAGAATTTTTAAAAAAAGTAAAGCACGAAAATATTGTTTCTTACAAGGATAGTGGTGAGATAATTTATGAAAACAAGAAGTTTGGATATTTGGTATTAAACTTCATTGCTGGTGAAACATTAGCGGATAGAATAAGTCGTGAAGTATTTAATAACTACTACGATATTCAAAACATTATATCCGATGTTCTAAAAGGTTTAGATTATTTGCATACCTTGCCCGAACCAATAATTCATAATGAAATTACACCACAAAACATTATGCTTGATTTATCAAGTGATATTCCCAAAGCAAAAATCATAGATTTTGGTTTTACTCGTTCATTTCATCAATCAACAAAAGCATTTAATAAGGTTGGATTGAACTTGAATTATGTTGCATCAGAATGCTTTAATGGGTTATACTCACCTCAAAGTGATATTTTTTCCGTTGGTGCTGTAATGTATCAATTACTTTTCGGATTACCACCTTGGTTCAAAGATGTTTCTAAATTTCAAACAGAAAGAATAAATATAGAAGAAATTATCTTACAGGAAAGAAATAAATCGCTTTCATTCCCAAAGATTTCCTCAGATTTTATTGGTTATAACGAAACTATCAATTTGATACTGAAAAAAGCATTAAGTCATGACCTTGAAACCCGATTCCAATCAGCCTATGAGTTTCTTCAAGCATTAAATCAAGAGATTGAAGTTGAAGATGTTGATAAGGTTCAAAAAGTAAAGTCTGATGACAAGCCTGAAAAGAAAATCCAAAGCAAAAAAGCGAAAGGGAAAGGATTTGATGCTATTGCTGGAATGCAAGATTTGAAAGAACAATTGAAATTAGATGTTATAGATGCTTTACACAATCCAGAAGAATATGCAAAGTATGGACTCACTATTCCTAACGGAATGCTTTTATACGGACCTCCGGGTTGCGGAAAAACGTTTTTTGTAAAACGCTTTGCTGAGGAAATCGGCTTTAATTTTATGATGGTTACTCCAAGCACTTTGAAAAGCCGGTATGTAAATGCAACCCAAGAAAATATTGCTAAAATGTTTGAGGAGGCAGGGAAAAATGCTCCAACAATCATTTTTATAGATGAAATAGACGAGTTACTGCCAAACCGTGATAGTGATGTCCACGAAATGACTAAAAGCGCAGTAAATGAGATGTTAGCTCAAATGGATAGAACAGGTGAGAGAGGAATCTTCGTAATCGGAGCGACTAATTACCCTGATTTGATTGCTCCTGCAATGCTTCGTACTGGTCGTTTAGAAAAAAAATTTTATTTGCCCCCACCCGATTTTGAAGCAAGAAAATCTATGTTCCAAATGTATCTAAAGAACCGTCCCTTAGATTTTGGAATTGACTACGATCACCTCGCCAAAATAACAGAAAATTATGTTTCAGCCGACATTGAATTTTTGGTGAATGAAACTTCAAGACTAGCATTGAAAACAAAATCAAGAATTTCAATGAAGATTCTGGAAGAGGTCATTATAAATACTCAACCTTCTGTTTCTTTACAGGAGTTAAGGAAATATGAACTGATAAAAGCAAAAATGGACAAAGAAAATATCGAACAGAAATATAAAAGACCACATATTGGTTTTAAATAATAAAATACAGAAAATATGGACACACTAACTTTTGACAAACTTTTGCTTAAAACAGCATTTTGTTGTATGACAGCAGACGGAAAAATTGATGATAGGGAAATTTACCTTATAAAATCAATGTGCGAAAAATCTCCATTGTTTACCAATTTTAATTTTGAAGAGGAAATCAATTTATTGATTGAAAAAATAAACAGTGAAGGTAAATTATTCATTCAGCATTATTTTGACTTATTGAAACAAACTAAACTTTCTGAACAAGAAGAATTGACTTTGATTGAATTTGCAATTCAGACTATTAACGCAGACGAACAAGTTGAGTATTCCGAAATCAAGTTTTTCAAAAATGTTCGACATCGTTTAAATGTAAGCGATGAAAAGATTTTAGAACGCTTTCCTGACATAGAAATGTATTTGGAACAAGATATTATTACAGACGAATTTCTTGACAAAATCACAAGCCAGTATTTCGAAATATCTGAACTACCAAAGTTTGACTTAATCAGTATTGTTGACAATAATAAACAGAATGAATAACGCAATAAAAATGGTTTTAGCCATTTTATTATTTCTTTGTTTGGCAAATATGCCTTACGTCTTTTATCAGTGTGTGTCAAGTTTCAAAAGATTGTTAATGGGCGATACCTCATTAAGGGATATATATCCTGCACAACAGAAACCCCGATAACTTGCTTATATTTGCATTTTACTAAAACATAAAATGTATACAACCTTGCACAAAACCTCCCAAAATAAACCAACTCTGTATAAAAGAAAACATTGAACATCGCCTTACTAAACCCAATACTCCATAAATGAATGGCTTAAATTTCTTATCTTTTATTTGCTTTATAGAAAACAAGGCAGTTTAAGGCGGGATTTAGGAGTAAAGGCACTTTTGAAGCAGTAGAAAAATGGCTTGAATGAAAACCTGAGATTTTTACAGAAATTTTTTGACAGTTTAAGTATACAATACTAATTTTGAAGCAGAAATATAAGGCAAGTTTCCATCAACAACCTTATGAAATTTGATAAATGAAAAAAGTAGTATTAGTTTGCTTCATTGCTCTGTTAGGCTGCGACTTAAAAGCTCAATACGATTTTAGTCCAATAACACAATTGATTACAGACAGCATAAGTGTCATTGGTCAATCTGGACAAAACTGTGGATTTATGATAGTGCAAGGCGATAGTGTAATTTACGAGCAGTACTGGGGAACTTGGAACAGTAATACCTATCAACCGATTGCTTCAGGTTCAAAGATGCCATCCATGGCATTGATTATGAGACTTATTGACGAAGGGTATTTATCGCCAAACGATACCGTTCAAAATTTTCTTCCAAGCTTTAACGCCAAGCCCGTCATTACGCTTCACCAACTAATGAATCACACATCCGGTTTACCGGGAAATTCCAATTATATATCAAACAATACTTTGACTTTACAACAGGCAGTAGATAGCATTGGACTGAATACACCAATGACATCATACGCTCCAGGAACAGCATTTCAATATGGTGGTGTTAGTATGCATGTAGCAGGAAGAATGGCTGAAATAGCAACTGGAATGAGATGGGATAGCCTTTTTCAGCAAAAAATTGCAATCCCTTTAGGAATGACCAACACAGACTATTTAGCTTTAGGTGCAACCACAAACTATCGTATAGCAGGAGGAATGGGTACAACTATGTCAGACTTTTCTAAAATACTTATTATGCTACTGAATTATGGCAAATTCAATAATGTTCAAATTATAGACTCTCTAACCGTGAAAATGATGCAAAGTGACCAGACCAATGGTGTTCCACTAATTAGTACCCCTTATTCAGGCGACCCATTAAGACAAAATTTTAGATATGGTTATGGCGTATGGGTTGAACAAGAAACTAATGGAGAAACAACACAGTATGGGAGTCAAGGTGCTTTTGGCTTTACGCCATGGATTGACCGTTGCAGAAACATTGCTTGCATATTATTTGTCAGAAAATCATTAAACGCTATTCAACCAACTCATACTCAATTAAGAAATTTAGTGGAGCAGATTATACCTATAAAATTGCAGAAACCTGTAATAACTCTTAATGGCAATCAATTGCAATCAAGCTATCAATATGGTAACCAGTGGTATTTCAATGGCACAATACTGACAGGGGAAACAAATCAATTCATTAATCCAAACCAAAGCGGTAGTTATTCGGTTAAATATACTTCTGAGGAAGGATGTGAGATTTTTTCTGATGATTTTCATTATACTGTATTGAGTGTAACTGAAAAAAACAATCAAACTATATTATCAATTTTTCCTAACCCCGCCAATACAATCATCTATGTAGACTGCAAAAAAGGATTTCAAATTTATAATTCAACAGGACAATTAGTAAAAAAGAGCAGCCAAGCAACTACCCAAATTAATATTTCAGACTTACCAACGGGACTTTATATTCTAAAAACAGAAAATCAAGTTGGCCGTTTTATAAAAAAGGATTAATATACAATATCAAAAATGGGAAGAGTTATCTTAATTTGCATTATCGCCATTTTGACTGGCAATTTGAAGGCTCAAATAACGGATTCCATATTTTGGGATGGTAAGCAAAGAACCTACAAATTCTTTCTTCCAACATCATATACCGGAGCACAAAAAATGCCTTTGATTATTTCCCTTCATCCTAGTTTTAGTAACGCGGATAATCATATAAATGCTGCTCAATGGCATCTAATTGGTGATACAGCCAATTTTATTTCCGTATACCCCAATGGCACATCTAATCAATCGGGAAGTACGAGTTTTAGTTGGAATGCCTATAACTTATCAACGGGTAGTTCTGCTGATGATGTTGGTTTTTTAAATGCTCTAATAGATAGCATGATTACGAATTATGCTGTTGATACTTGCAGAATTTACATCTCTGGATTTTCAAATGGAGCATGGATGTCGTGGCGTATGATGTGCGATTTCACCAATAGGTTTGCTGCAGTTGCTCCACTAAGTGGTTCATGGAAATATGGCAAAGATGGATTTTGCGACCATGGAGGCTGTAATGGTTCAAACATACCAGGCACAAACCCTCCATCTCAAGAAGCTACTATTAACTGCATACCATCTAAAAGAATTCCTTATATGTATTACCGAGGAACGAATGAAGTAAATCTTACAGATAGAGCAATTACCGACCCCAATGGTATCTACTTTTGGTCTCGTCATAATGGCTGTGATACAATACCTACTGTTGATTCTATCAATACTAATGGCGACCAAATTATACGAGAGCGATATCTAAATTGTCAAGATAGTACTGAAACAATTATTATGAATGTAGTGGGCAATTCCCATCTTTGGCATGCATCAGCAACCAGTGAGTTTTGGAAATTCCTTAGAAAGTATAGTAAATGTTCTGGAGCAATTACATCTGTTATTTCGGATATTGGTGTTAGTAATCATAAAATTGAAATTTATCCCAACCCAACCCATTCAACCCTCTTCATCAATTCAACCAGTCTATATCCAATAAAGTTCAGTATTATCAATTCAATGGGGCAGGTTATTGTGCAAGGTTCAATGGTGGATAATAGTATTGATGTTTCTTCTTTGCAATCAGGTGTTTATTTTATTCAAATGATTGATGAAAAAGGGCAATGGTTTAATTCAAAATTTATTAAGAAATAGTTATGCAGAAAATACTTATTACTTTTTCGCTTTGTTTTATTAGTCTGATTATACATGCCCAAATACCGAGTTATGAATGGCTAAAATCACTTAGCGGCTTAAACGATGATGTAGCAAGAGGAGTTTGCTTGGATAGTATGAGCAATATTTACATCACAGGTAGTTTTTCTGGAACTACAACTATTGGTGGACAAACACTAACATCCAATGGAGCATCTGATATATTTATTGCAAAATTAAACTCTAATGGCAATTTAGTTTGGGCGAAATCATTCGGGTCAGTAAGCTTTGATTACGCGTTTGATATTGATTGTGAACCCGGAGGAAATTTTTTCATAACGGGTGGCTTCAGACAAACAATGACATTAATGCCGAACACAACAATAACCAGTTCTGGTGGGCTTGATTTATTTACGGCTAAATTTAATACAAATGGAGATTGTTTATGGGCAAAAACAGCAACAGGTCTTGCTTCTGAATATGGTAACGAAATTGTAATTGGTGACAATAATAATATTTGCGTCATTGGTAATACAACTGGACAAATGATTTTTGGCAGCGACACATTGTTTCACACAGATAGTACGGACTTGTTTATAGCTTCATATAATTCTGTCGGTAATTTATTATGGGTTAAAGGAATTCCCGGTTATGGAAACGCGGGGGCTCGTGGTGTTGATATTGATATTTTGGGGAATACAGTGGTTGCTGGCTCTTTTAATGGTTCAATATCCATAGACACTTTTAATTTTAATTCAACAAGTCAATATTTAAACGATGTTTTTATAGCCAAATATTCTGCTAGTGGTTCAATACTATGGGCAAAGCATTATGGTGGTTTGGGGGACGATTATGCACGTGGCGTTGGCACAGATTCTTTAGGTAATATATATGTATCTGGAGTTTTTTCAAATTCCGTAAATTTTGATGGAAATACGCTTATTGCCAATGGAAATACGGATATCTTTTTGCTAAAGCTAAGCCCTTCAGGTAACTTCCTTTGGATAAGACAATTCGGAAATTCAGGTACTGAAGAAGGATGTGAAATTGAAGTAAGCCCTGATGGCAATGTTTTTATCACAGGAGGATTTTCGCAAACAATCACTTTAGGTGGTAATACTTTTTCATCACAAGGCATTAGAAATGTATTTGTTGCAAAAATAGATATGAATGGTAATGTTGTTTGGGCTAAAACAGCTGGAAGCTCCACAGACGATGTAAATTACGCCATTGGATTAAATACTATGAATGAGGATATTTGCACGGTAGGCACCTTTTCCGGAGTTTTTAGTGATGGTTCCTCCTCCCTTACATCAGCAGGCAATGTAGATAGTTATATTTCAAAAATATCATTGAGCCAACCAACTAGTAATCAATTGACAGAACAGATGAAAACAGATTTTGTAATTTTTCCTAACCCCGCCAATACAATCATCTATGTAGACTGCAAAAAAGGATTTCAAATTTATAATTCAGCAGGCCAATTAGTAAAACAAAGTAGCCAAGCAACTACTCAAATCAATATTTCAGACTTACCAACGGGACTTTATATTCTAAAAACAGAAAATCAACAAGAACGATTTTTAAAGACTGAATAAATTAACATAATACAAAACCGATTTAAAATGACAACAAAACAAGTGACAGAAAAAGAAGAACAACAAACTATAATTTTAATATATGGACAATAACAAAGAAAAAAACAACCCAAAAAATTTAACTCCAACGCCATTTGCACAGACCTATTTTCACGGGACAAAAGCAGACCTAAAACTTGGCGACTTAATTGAAGTTGGCTACAATTCAAACTACGGTCAACAAAAAAACGCAAAATATATTTTCCTTACAGCGACATTGGACGCTGCAATTTGGGGAGCAGAGCTTGCAATTGGTGAAGGAAGTGAAAGAATTTATTTGGTAGAGCCAACAGGAGAACTTGAAAACGACCCTGACTTAACCGACAAGAAATTTCCGGGAAATCCAACACAATCTTACCGTTCAACCAAGCCTTTTAGAGTTGTTGGAGAAGTAACCGTTTGGCAAGGACACTCAGCCGAACAAATAAAGACAATGAAAGAACGCCTTGACAAACTGAAAGCACAAGGTATTAATTCACTAAATGACTAACTAAACTGTGAGCAAAAACACATTGACAAAAGAATAACAACGACGAAGTGCTTCGAATGACAGTTTTGTTGCAGATTCAAGTGCAGTTCTTCGTATGAACTTTGTGCTAAAAATTCCCCACTAGCGCCAAGCTGTATGCAAGGACGATAAGACATTAGCCCGAAAGGTAAACCATCAAAAAAACAAAGCAAACGAACATTGCTTCAACTCCAATTGTTGGAATGAAATCCTTTTTGTTCGTTAAATCTATATCTCAAATTTAAACTGGGAATTGGTTTTTTTAATTCTGTAAATGCTCCATAAAGCCAAGGCAACAAATCTATCTGTGTAGTCAATTTGTCTGTGATTCCATAAAACGCCCAGCTTGGAAAAGGTAATGTCTGTATAGATTGTGCATAAATCCATTCTCCCTTGTTCAGTGTATAGGGTGTTACACAGTCAACTGGATGCAAGTAGGCATCATCGTTCAACGGGTTTTGCTTTTTTAGACTGTCCAGTGTCTGTCCGTATGTTTTTACAGAAAGTATTAATGTTAATATGAGTATTAATTTATTCAACATAATTACCGCTAACGTTTTGGCGCTTGGTGAAGATGGCGATTTTCTCCACAAATGTGTCTGCGGATCAAGGACCGCCAATTGAGGCATATAATTAAAATTTTGAATGTTGTTCAGTCTCTAACCATTCACCTGTGGCAGAGTATTTTTCGGAACTTACTACTTTATCTACTAATCAACTAATCAACCAATCAACTAATCAACCAATCAACCAATCATCTTTTTAGTAATTTAAAGCCAATTTCTCTTCCTTGTCCTTGAAACATAGCAAGGTTAATCCAAAACCAAGCAAATTGTTCCATGAGTTCAAATTTGTCGTTGCCACCAATATTGTAGCACTCTGCAAAACCTGCGTCTTTGGCTAATTGAATGGCGATTTTTTTTCCTTTTTCGCTGTCTCCCGCAACGAACATATCAATTGCTGTATCCCCATAATTGGGATTTTGCATATTGTTAAAGCCTGTTGTATTAAAGCACTTTACCACATCTTGGGTTTGGGTATTTGCTAATATGGCATCGGTGGTATTTTTAAATCCCTGCGGACCTCTGCCCATGACAATATTCATCGCATCAATGATGATTTTACCAGTGGTGTCCCCCAAACTTTTCGTTACTTCAACGGTTACAGGTGCGGGAGTGGCAAGCAGAATAACTTCCGCCATTTTAACCGCATCTTGAACAGAATGTACTGTTGTGTTGGGGTTCTTTAAAAGTTCTTTTCCTTTAAAGTCTTGAGCGTCTTGCACACCCAAAAAGATTTGATGACCTGTATTTGCCCATTTTGTGGCTAATGCACCGCCTACGTTGCCTGTGCCTATGATTGCTATTTTCATTTTGTGATATATTTTAAGTTAATAAATGATTTCGTATTCAAATTCATTAGGTTTTTGTTGATACAATTTCCAATATTGCTCTGCAATGAGTTTAGGACTGTATTTTTCGTCTGCTGGATTTACATATCCGCAAACGGTGAGTTGTGCTATATGAACGTTTGAACCTTTTGCTTTTTTCTGAAAAGCCTGAACTAAATTTCTAAGTGCCGCTTTGCCTACGCTTAGTGAAGTCCATTGGTCATCTCCTCCTAAGGCAAAGCCGCCACCTGTAACAAACAACTTTCCTTTGTTTTCTTTTAAGCAAAATGGTAAAACCATTTTCATTAAATTGAAGTAACCGCCAACGGTTATATCTAAATTCTGTTTGATGGTTTCCCAATTTTGTTCCAGAATATCCATAACCGAAACGGCCGCTGCATTGTATAAAATCACTTCGGCATGGCCTTCCTTGTCCCGAATAGAATAAAGGGCATTTTTCAAGCTATCAGCATCAGCGACATTTGCCACTGCATAGAAGGCTTCAATTCCCTTCTCAGAAAGCTGTTTTACTTGTTCCTGCAACTTGCTTTCTGTTCTTGCAATAAGGGCTACTTTGAACCCTTCTTTCCCGAATTTTTCGGCTACTCCTTGGCTAATTCCTTTGCCCGATCCAATGATGGTAATGAGTTTTTTCATAACTATTTCTTTGATTTAATAAAGTTTATGGCTTCATCAGATAGTATTTTATGCACTTTTTCACTGGCAGAAACCGCCCACCAATTCATAAATTCATCAGGATTTAATCCTTTTTCTTTGTTGCTGATTTTCTTTGTTGGTTCTGCCAATGGATTGGTAAAATCAATAATATCGTAAGGCAAATAGGCTTCTGTGTATTCAATCCCGTATTCTTTAGGATTTTGACCGATTTTCGCAAATACACTTGCCCCATCAAATAAGTAAATAGTAATTCCCTTTTTAGAATATTCTGCTTCAATCATTTTTAAGCCATTGTTTAATTCTGTGCAGAGTTGAGAAGCGGCTTGTTGTTTATCCGTACCAAAATATATAGGTGTAAAACCCATATCGGGCATAGTACCCAAAAAGATGTGTTTTGCGCCTGAATTGATTAGCAACTCAATTGCTGCTTTATAGTTAGAAGCAGGCGGATATTGTTTTAAGTCGGGTTGTCCATATTCCAAATAATTGCCAATATCATGCCCACCTGCCCACAGCACAAACAGCGTTTTATCGTCAATTTTTGGGTTTGATGTGAGATACATTTGCACTTGTGCCAACATTCCTTTGAGTTGTACTGTGCTGTCTAATTTAAGTAAAGGTTTTAATGGCTCATTTATGTTGTATAAGCCCGTAGTTGCTCCACCCATTGCGAAGTTGTTCTTTAAAGACAACTCTAAACCTAATGAATCAGCAAAATACTCTACCCAGGTCTTTCCGTTTGTCCAACGGCTTTCATAAAATCCAACAGAAGCAGGGGGATATTTAAAATTTGTTAGTTTACCCCATTGTCCCATATCGCTTAAGCCATCTCCAAAGACGGCAATACTTGTGAATTGTTTATCTTCCATTTTTTCTCCTTTTTTACTTGAATTATTGCATGCAGTTATCAAGACTGCCATGATGATTGATAATAATTTGATATTTTGAATTTTCATTTGTTTAATGGTTTTAAATCATAAATACTTCTGACTTCTTTAAACTCTTCTTCCATGTTGAGTTTTAGGTCAATCAGTTTGCCTGTTTTGACATCAAATACCCAACCGTGTATTTTAGGATAACCCGTTTTATACCATGCTCGTTGCACATGGTCAATTTTAATGATGTTGATGCATTGTTCACGCACATTTAATTCCACCAATCGGTCAAATCGTTTTTGAGTATCATCAATTGCGTCTAATTCTTTTCTATGAAAGCGATAAACATCTCTTAAGGTTTGTAACCAACTGTTTAATTGCCCCATATCGCTTGGATTTAAGGCGGCTTTTACTCCGCCACATTCATAGTGTCCGCATACAATGATGTGTTTTACTTTTAAGTGTTCTACAGCATACTGAACCACTGCATTGACATTATTATCCGTAGCAATAACTTGATTGGCGATATTGCGATGAACGAACACTTCCCCAGGCTGAACGCCCATTAAATCTTCTGCGGTTACACGGCTATCAGAACAACCGATATAGAGAAATTCAGGGTTCTGACCTTTCGCTAATTCATTAAAATATTCGGGATTAACCGATAGTTTTTCGGCAATCCACTTTTCGTTGTTTTCAAATATTCTGCTGAAATCCATAAGTTTATTTTTCTAAATGAGTAATTTTTTCAGGAATAAAATACATAGCAGGAACAATCAGAAAGAGAACAAACGAGATATAAACGGAAATCAGGCTCACCACCGATGCTAAAAGATAAATGCTTAAAGCCACTCGGTTTTTGTTTCTGATTTTGATGTGTGCTTGTTTATTGATATTGTCGTGAAGTAAATTGCTTTTAATCACATAGTTTCTTAGGATAGTAAATGATAAAGCATTCATAAAAAAGATGATGCCATAAAAGAACGATGCTTGCCAAAGTAATGGATTTTCACCTATAAAGTTTGTTCCAAAGGGAATTAAGCTCATCCAAAATAACAAATGAATGCTATACCAAAGTAGTTTTCGGTCGGTGTGTTTAATTTGATGGAATAATTGATGGTGATTAACCCACATAATGGAAAGCATCAGAAAACTGATAGAATATGAAATAAATTTTGGAGTTAGTTTTATCAATTCACTCCAAACTGTTTTTTCCGTGGGTATTTCCTGTAATTTTAAATCAAAAATCATAACAGTAATGATGATTGCGATTACACCATCGCTAAATGCTTCTATTCGGTTGGTTGGTATTTGATTCATTGATTCATTGATTAGTTGATGAGGTGATTAGTTGATGAGGTGATTAGTTGATGAGGTGATTAGTTGATGAGGTGGTTAGTTGATGAGGTGATTAGTTGATGAGGTGAGTAGTTGTTGAGGTGGTTAGTTGATTGTGTGTATAGTTGATGGGGTGGTTGTTTGTTTAGTTGGTTGGTTGTTTGGTTGAGTATATGATTGGTTCAGTATAGTATGTATTAGTGAGTCATGAGGTTGGTTTTTCGTGTGGTCGGTATTTGTGTAGAGTTGAGTCATTTTATGTGAGTATT
>CAZBPK010000027.1:0-12122 GCA_964493765.1 uncultured Bacteroidia bacterium
AATTGTTTTTATTACATTTCAGAAATTGAAATTAATCCATTTAATATGTCATTTTGACATTTTATTTAAATTTTAGTCATACATATTTTTTTAAAATCAGGAAAAAAATGCCACTTTGACATAATTTTTAATATTGGAATAATTTTCGTAATTATAAAATTAGATTTTAAATTAATAAGTAATATGAGCAACGATTTAAGACCTTTTCAAACAATTTGGATGAAGCCATTTGATAAATGGTTTGACGAATTTATGCAAATGCCAGTAGTAAACAACTTTTCTCCAAAAGTGGATATTGCTGAAACTAAAGAAGAATTTGAACTTTCTGTTCAGTTACCAGGTGTAAACAAAGAAGATATAAAAGTTGAATTAGATGGTAATTTATTGACTATCAGTGGAGAAAGAAAGTTTAACAAAGAAGAAAGTGATAAAACTTGGAGAAAAGTTGAGTCTTTCTATGGTGCATTTTCTAGAAGTTTTACTTTACCTGAGAATGTTGATAAAGAAAACATCCAAGCAAACTCTAAAGATGGTATTCTACAAATAAAAATTCCTAAAAAATCCCCAGATAAAAAAACCAATCTTATCAACATTAATTAATTCTTGTTAAAAATTAAGGGTGATTAGTTAATATCACCCTTAGTTTTTTTCATACAAAAATAAATAATAAGCTGGTTTTTGTTTATGAAAAAACAATCTAAGTTTTTTATCTCCCCTGTAAATTGTACTATCTTGAAAATAACAATTCATTGGAATATCAATATAAGGTAAGTTCTCAGGATAATCAGAAGTTAGGTCTTTTAAGGGAACAATTTTTTGATGTAAGGTAATTAAATCAAATATTCTAAGAAATTTGCGTTGTGTATCATAAAAAACACCTATTTTTAAACTATCGGATTTTGCAAAACTGATTTGCTTACCAAAGGCTTCATCATCACAAATGCCATCAAAACGAATTTTATAAAGCGTATCCCCATTCAAATTAAAAATAATCAAATTTTTATTAAGGCTATCCTTGATAGTAACTCTGTAATATTCAATTTTTTCATTTCCCCATTCATCAATTAATTTTTCTTCAACAAAAGTATCTCCTTTGATAGGGTCATCTAAAATAAAATAAGACTGGCTATTCAAAAAACCCGAAAAAATAAATGGATTTTCTATTTTTTTAATTTTTTCTTCTTCTAATTGGATTACATAATTGCCAAGAATTAATGCTTCTTCATCTTTGGAAGCAAAGTATTGATATTTATTATATCCCAAATTGCTTACAATATCAGAAAACCAACTTTTTCCGACTTCGTTTATAGAAAGCAAACCTTTATTAAAAGCTTGTTGATTAGGTAAGCCTAAGTTAAACCATAAAAATAACTTTTGATATTTTTCAGAAAAAAACAAAATTTCAGGTTCAGAAATTTGAGTAATTTTTACCAAATTAGAATCAATTTTATCAGAAAAAATATTGGGATTAATAACCATGGAATATTTATAAACTTGATTCTTGAAGCAATTTAAGTAAAAATCAGAGCTAGATTGAATATCTTTATAAATTTCAAAAGAAATAGTATCATTAGAATAAAAAAAACTTGTATCGCTTATGAGTTGATAACGATAAGATTGCTCTTGAGTTTCATAAGGAAAAAACTCGGGTTTTTTAATATAAATGGTGTCTTGTGAATCATTGTTAAACAAATTTAGGGTTTTATTATAAAGGCTATTTTCTTGGTTACATGCTGTTAAAAAGCAAAATAACCAAGTCATTTTATGAATTCTTAAAATTGAAAAATGAGAATAAAATGCCTCTGAGCACACGTTTATTAAGGACTTATCATTTTTAGCCCACTGCAAAATTACTGCAAATTTTTTATTAATACCAATAAATAAATCATGATTTTACTTCTATTTTTTACTCAAAAGCAATGCTTTGAGTTATGCGTGAGGGATGCGAAGGGTTAAGCACTGCCTTTTAACGCTTTTGAAAAAAGTGGAAAAAGGATTGCCGAAGCGAACAGCGAAGCCCGAAGCACCCCGACCCGCAGCGAAAGCAAGGGACACGCCCCAATCTATATAATAGAAAAATTAATTTTTCTCAAAATCAAAAGATAACGAAAATCTAATCGTATTTTGAAGAGGGTGATTTTGTTGGAATGGAACTAAATAAGCAAAGTCTAAACCAAAGGTTTTAAAACGAACACCACCACCTAAAGTGATAAACTTACGATTTCCTTTCATGGGGTCTTCATAAAAATAACCGCCACGAATAGCAAATAAATCATTATACCAATATTCTAAACCTAAAGAAGTATTAATTTCTGTTAATTCTTCAGCCATACCCCTTGGTGCATCATTAAAACTACTGAACATACCAGACATTAAGGGCTTTGTAGATTGACCACCTTCGGAGGGTACCATTAATTTATTAAAATCATTAATGAAAGTAATGCTATTATAGGAATCTAAATTAGCTTTTAATGCGTATCCAACTTTAAGATTTGCAGGTAAAAAATCTTTACGCGAAGAATTGGTGTAATTTACTTTTGCACCCATATTAGAGAGGTTAATACCAAAACGGAAATTCATAGGAATATCCCCTTGACCACCTTTTAAACTAAAATCCTTAGTATAAAATAAATTTGCATCACCAGCAACAGAACGAGCAGGTTTTGTAGGAAAGCCACCTACAGAAGTAGCAGTAACTAAAGAACTATTGATATAACGAAGGGAAATACCTGCAGATAAATTATCTGTAACCTTATGAGCATAAGAAGTGGCAAATGCAAATTCGGAAGGATTATATTCACCAGTTTTTATACCTGCATTATCGGTAAATTCTATATTACCTAATGAAAAGAAGGTTAAAGCTGCTCCTAAGACCCCTCCCCTATCTCCAAAGTTAATATAAGCAGGAACAAAAGCATGGTTAATATCGGGAACAATATTTTTTAACCAAGGTGTATAATTGGTTGAAAAACCATATTTTTTATTAGAAAAAGCTAAGGCTGATGGGTTCCAATATAAAGCGTTTGCATTATCAGCAACAGCAACTCCAGCCTCTCCTAATGCACCTGAACGAGAATCAGGGCAAATTAATAAAAAGGGTACAGCGGTTGTAATTGCTCTCACCTGACCTGTTGAAGTAGAGGTTGCTTGAGAATAGGTTTTTGTTTGAAATAAATTAGAAACCAATAGGAAAGTTAATGCACTAACTAAAGAATGTTTTTTCATTGAATTTAATATACTTTTCGTAGAGTTATTTTCATCTGCAAATATAATAGTTTTTTTGGATTTCTGTTAATTCAATTGTAAATATTTTTTATAACGTTTGTATGTGCAAAAAAATTGCTATTTTGCGAAAAAATCTTGAGGTATCATGAAAAAAATTTCCATTATTGGTGCAGGACTTGCTGGTTCTCTTTTATCTATCTATTTGGCAAAAAAAGGTTTTGAAGTAGAAATCTTTGAACAAAGACCTGATTTAAGAACTTCTAATATTTCAGCAGGGCGTTCTATCAATTTAGCTTTATCTTTAAGAGGGATTTTACCTTTACAAGAAGTAGGGCTTTCTGAACATATTCTTAAAATTGCTATTCCTATGAAAGGAAGAATGATGCATGATATTGAGGGTAATTTATCTTATCAACCTTATGGGAAAAGTGATGATTATTATATCAATTCTGTATCACGTAAAGTATTAAATTGTTCATTAATGAGTTTTGCAGAAGCTACTGGTAAAGTAAAAATTTATTTTATGCACCGTTGTACTCATGTAGATTTGGATAATCAGATTCTTACAATAAAAGATGAACAAAATGGTTCAGAATTTACTGTAAAAAGTGATATTATCTTAGGCACTGATGGCGCACCTTCAGCTGTAAGAAATGCTATGATTAAATTACCTAGATATAGTTATTCTCAGGAATACCTTGATTATGGTTACAAAGAACTAAATTTATATCCTAACGAAAAAAATGAATTTCAATTAGAACCCAATGCTCTACACATCTGGCCACGTGGTAATTTTATGCTCATTGCTTTAGCCAATACCGATAAAACTTTTACTTGTACACTTTTTCATGCTTATGATACGAAAAATCAGGTAAAAGGTTTAAATGAATTAAGTAACTCTAAAGAAATAGAATCATTTTTTCATCAGTATTTTAATGATATTGTTCCACTTATGCCAGACTATATTCAACAATTTGAAGAACATCCTACGGGTCATTTGGCGACTATACGTTGCAATCCTTGGCATTATAAAAATACTTGCTTGTTGGGTGATGCGGCTCATGCTGTTGTACCTTTTTTTGGTCAAGGTATGAATTGCTCTTTTGAAGATTGTGCAGAATTAAACCGTTGTATTGATTTATATCCTAATGATTGGAATAAAATTTTTAAAGAATTTGAATCTAAAAGAATCCAAAATGCTAATGCTATTGCAGATTTAGCTTTAGAAAATTTTATCGAAATGCGTGAAAAAGTTGGAGACCCTAAATTTTTATTCCGTAAAAAAGTGGATATAGAACTTGAAAAACGTTTTGAAGGTAAATATATTACAAAATATGGTATGGTAACATTTCATACTATGCCCTACTCTCAAGCCAAAAAATTGGGTCAATTACAAGATGTTATTTTAGATGAATTATGCAAAAATGCAAAATCTTTGGAAGAAGTCAATTGGGACTTAGCCAAAAATTTAATTGCGGAAATGGTGGAATAAATATAAATTGCACGAATTGCGATTTAAGCGTGAGGGATGCGTAGGGCACGAAGTGGCACTGCCTTTTGCCTCTTTTAATAAAAAGTGGCAAAAGGATTGCTGAAACGAAGTGAAACCCGTAGCAAGCCCGACCCAAACGAAGTGAGGGACACGCCCAAATTATTCAAATTGTAAAATTTTAGCGGGATTTAAAATTAGATTAGGGTCAAAGATTTTTTTGATAGCCTTCATAAGTTCTAAATGAGCTTCTGAAAACATAATGGGCATATAATTTTTTTGTACCCAGCCGATACCGTGTTCACCTGCAAGGGTTCCTCCTAAAAGTTTGGTGTATTCAAATATTTCGGGGATTGCTTGATGAGGAATAATTTCTTTCCAAGTTTTTTCATCTAAATCATTTTTGATGATATTTACATGCAAATTTCCGTCCCCTGCATGCCCGTAGCATACGGATTGAAAGCCATATTTTTGTCCTATTTTTTTTACATGGCTTAATAAATCGGGTAATTTGGCTCTTGGTACTACGGTATCTTCTTCTTTATAAATAGTAGTTCCTTTTACGGCGTGCCCTAGGCATCTTCTTAATTTCCAAATTTCTTCTTGTTTATCGTGTGTATCTGCAAGTAGCGGCTCATGGATTAACTCAAAACCATGAATTACTTCATAGATTTTTTCTATATCTTGATACAATGTATCTAAATAGTTACCATCAACTTCAATGAGTAGTTGCCCACCAATATTCTGAGTATCATCTATATACAAATTCAAGTATTTTTGCCCAAAATCTACAGCATCTTTTTCCATAAATTCTAAGGCTGAGGGAGTAATTCCTGCTTGAAATATTTGAGAAACGGCTTTACAAGCGTCATAAGGTGAAGTAAAGTTAGCTTTCAACAATAATCGGAATTTAGGCAGAGGAATAAGTTTTACTACAATTTTGGTAATAATTCCTAAGGTTCCTTCGCTTCCAATCATCAATTGGGTAAGATGATAGCCTGTTGAATTTTTTATGGTGTTAGCACCTGTTTGGATAATTTCACCGTTAGGAAGGACTACTTCTAAATTTAAGATAAAATCTTTGGTAGTTCCGTATTTAACTGCATGTATCCCTCCTGCATTTTCAGCGACATTGCCTCCTATAAAGCAAGAGCCTTTTGAAGAAGGGTCGGGAGGATAATATAAACCTAATTTTTCTACTTCGTTTTGAAGTACTTGCGTAATAACGCCTGGTTCAACGGTGGCTTGTAAATTATCGGTATCAATTTCAAGAATCCGATTCATTTTTTCTAGGCTTAGCCCTATTCCTCCATAAACGCAAAGCATGCCACCGCTCAAACCTGTTCTTGCTCCAATAGGTGTAACAGGAATTTTTTCTGAGTTGGCTAATTTTAAGATTTTAGAGATTTGCTCCGTATCTTCTGGTTTTACTACGACTTCAGGAGGAAAGTTTAGGTCCTCAGTCATATCATGAGCATAATCATGAATACGTTCATCTAAAATGAGGTTTTGGTTACCAACAATTTTTATTAATTGCTCTATGACTGAGGCAGAAACTTTATTATACATTATTTTAAATCCATTGATTATTTAAACAATTTTTGGAAAACTTTTTCGTCTAAGGTATAAGGATATTTTTTTTCTAGACTATCTAACCAATTTTTTTCTAGTTCTGTTTGGTATTTAGAGATACATTCAGATTTAGCTTCGGAGTAAGTTTTGGGGCCTGGTTTGGCAAATTCTACAATATAAGTTAAAACAAAAATACCATTTTCTTCACGGATAGGAGTTGTACTGCCTGCTTTGTATTGGAATAGATTAGCAATATTAGCGGAAGCGTCTTTTTCAAATACAGATTCATTCATTCTGAAATCACCTTCTTTGATGGTAGCTTGAGCAAGGCTATCAATTTCGTTTATGGGTTTACCTGAATGGATTAAATTTTGTATAAATTCAAGCGATTCTTTATTTTTACAGCGATATTCTTTGAATTTTACACGTTCTTTTGTCCATTGGAATTGGTCTTTATTTTTTTCATAAAAAGCTTTTAGCCCCACGGTATCTTCCATAGATTTTCTCCATACTTCTCTTTCAGTTAAAGAGAATAATAAAATACCGTCTCTATATTCTTGGAATAAGCGTCTATAATCTTCGTATTTAATAGGCAACTGAGTTTCTTCGTAGTCTAATAATGCTTTGTTGATGAATTGTTTTATTTCTGCTTTGGCTAGTTCTATTTTATCGCCTCTGGGGATTCTTCTACTTGAATTAAGATAAACAATAAAGTCTAAAACTTTGTAGTCCTTTTTTTCGTTACCATTTTTAATAGAGAAAAGGACGTATTCTTTCATTTCTTTGGGTAAAGAATCACCTTTATAAGCAGCGACCATATAATCTTCTTTCAAGGCATTATAAAAGTCGTTCAGATTTTTTTCATTGGTAATAAATTGATATTGTTTTTTGAGTTTTTCGATGAGTTTTTCTTCGGAAAGTTTAGCTCTACCATCACGAGAAACTTTATTTTTGATTTCATTTTTGGATTCTTCAAAAGGTTTAACAGGAGTAACATCGGTAATTTTCATGATATGATAACCATAAGCAGTTTTGAAAGGCTTAGAAAATTCTCCATTTTTTAAAGCATGTTTTACTTCTTGCATTTCTTTGAGTAAAAATCCTGTGCCTAGATCACCACCTTTTTTAGCGGTCATAGGGTCATCAGAGTAAACAGAAGCCAATTTTTCAAAACTTTCACCTTTTTTTAGTGCCTCATAAACTTCATTGATACGTTTTAAAGCCTGTATAGAATCTTTTGCAGCATATTGCTCCCCATATCTAACAATTATGTGAGCAGCTCTTTTTAAGCCTTCATTTTTCTTTTTATCTTGAACAAAAATCAAATGATACCCAAATTGAGAACGTACAGGCATAGAAACTTGCCCAACTGGAGTATTAAAAGCAGCTTCTTCAAAAGGATAAACCATATCAAAAGCAGTAAAATAGCCTAAGTCGCCTTCATTCATTTGTGCAGAAGGATCATCAGAATGCTTTTTTGCCAATTCACTAAAAGGAACTTTCTTATTTATGATGCTATCCCTTAAAGCCATAATTTTTTGATAAGCTTTCAATGTATCTGAAGGACTATCAGAATTGATTTTAATTAACAGATGAGAAGCCCTAACTTCTTGTAAAGAACGGTCATAAGCTTCTTTTATCATTTTGTCTAAAAGTTCTCTATCTACTAAATAGGGTTGAGCCAATTGTTTTGCATAAGTTTGCATTTCTTGTTGGAAACCTTCAGTTTTATCGATTCCTGCATCTTCTGCAGCCATTACTTTTCTTCTGAAAGTAATAAACAAGTTTAAGTAATCTTTATATTGTTGTTGATTGTGAGTTTTAGCTTTTTCAAAGCCACCATTATTTTTTTGATAAATATACTCAAAGTCTGCTTTGCTAACGGTTTTTCCATTAGAAAACTTAATTAAAACAGGGCTTTTATCTTGTACTTTTTTATTTTTTTGAGAATACGATAAATGATAAATTCCGAATACTAAAAAAGCAATTGTAAATAACTTCCTACTCATAATGTATTTTAAACAAGCCGCAAAGATAAAAATTTTTTGTTTTGAATAGGCTTTTTGAAAACTTATGTTTTGATTTAAAATTTTTTTAGAATAAAATCTAAAATGAATTTAGCAAATGGCTTAAAAAATTAGTATTTTTAAATTTATTCCTTAATGATTTTCTGAGTTCCCATTATACTTTGATGGGCGTCTTTGAGTACAAAAAAATAAATACCTGATTCCAAAAAACTTAAATCTAAAACTTGTTTTGAATGATTCATAAAGTGCAAAAAGACTTTATCACCCATCAAATTATAAATTTCAAGGGTATGATTTGCCGAGATGTTAGGGGTTTGAATTACTAACTGATTTTGAAAGGGATTAGGGTATAAATCAAAATGGGATTGAAAATTCTTATGCTTAGAAACAGGAAATTCAATAGAAAGGTTATCAATCATTAATTCTGAGCCGACTTTACCGCCTCCAAAGCCTGCATTTACACTAGAAACAAATCTTATCACTATACTATCGGGAGTTACACCAGGATAATTAGAATAATCTAAATTCAGTTCAAAATCTTTCCATTCTGATTGATTATCTATAAAAACCAAAGAGTCCACGGCAATAGTATCTCTACGATTTGAGTTAGTATTCCATTTGGATAAATGAATATAAGCAACAGCAGAATCATTATTTACAGGAGAATATTTAAAATACCCTTTGAGTTTGGAAGGTTTGTCGGTATAAGGTCTTCCTTGTATTAATTGTTGTTGTTGAAAAGAGAAAGTCCCTGTAACTACAACTCCTGGTATAAAAGTACTTAAAGCTTGAACACTTCTTAAACGTATTGCATAGTTACCTTGCTGTGCAGGTGTATATTTAAAAGCAGTTAGATGGTCATTATTTCCTGTAATTCTTCTTACATCATTTACAGTTGCCCACCAACCATCAATATCATCATAAGTACTCCCTAAAGGAGGGGTTACTTGTTTCCAATTTTCAAAGGATAAATTCATGTTTACTTGGGCTCTTGATACATTTAAAAATAAAAGCCAGAAGGAAATTAGTAAAAAAGAAAGGTTCTTCATAAAACAAACTAAGAGCAAAGTTAAAACATTAATTTGAGCTATGCAAGCTACTTGTTTATTTTTTTTAACATAGTAAACACCCTATTTCCGAAATTTATTTAGATAAATGTTGCAACTTTGTAATATGAAAATAAAAAATGTTATTTTAATTACTTGGATTTGTTCTTCTGCACTTTTTGCTCAAACTCCACCATCAGGTAAAATTAAAGGTAAAATTGTAGATAATCTTGGGAATCCCTTAGAATATGCAAGTGTAACCGCTATACATCAAAGAGATTCTACAATATCGGGTATTTTATCTGATGAAAAAGGAACATTTCTTTTGGAAGTTCCTAAGCCCGGTAAATATAAAGTCAATATTAAATTTTTAGGATTTGAATCCAAAATTATAGAAAACATAATGGTAGTTCCACCAGCAATGGAAGCAGATCTAGGTAAAATTGAATTAGCTTCTAAAGAAGTCAAACAAGATACGGTAATCATAACGGGAGATAAAAGTTTGTTTGAAGTAGGAATTGATAAAAAAGTGTTTAACGTTTCTAAAACCCCTTTAGCTGAAGGTGGTAACGCCGTAAATATTTTACAAACCATTCCTTCAGTAACAGTAGATACAGAAAATAATATGCAACTACGTGGAAGTGACAATGTTATGATTTTAATTGATGGCAAACCCTCCTCATTATCTAATAATGGTAGAACCTTATTATTAGAACAAATTCCTGCCAATATGATTGAAAGAATTGAAGTCATTACCAATCCATCAGCTAAATATGATCCAGAGGGAGTATCTGGAATTATTAACATTATCACTAAAAAGAATGATATGCAATTATGGTTTGCTTCTGCAACTGCTTCAATCGGAACTAATAGCAAGTACAATGGTGGATTTTTATTTTCTGCTAGAACAAAGAATTTTTCTTATGGTTTTAATTATAACTACCAAGAAAACTTGTATTGGAGAACTGGTTATATGGATAGAAATAATATTTTTCCTGATACATCTTTTTATTTACGCCAAACGTCATGGGGTTCTAATTGGAATAGAAGCCACAGTATTCGCATCAATTTAGATTATAATATTAGTCAAAACTCCTCTTTAAGTTTAAATGCCAATGCTCAAACCCGTACCAAAAATGGTTATGACTATATTGTTTATCGTTTTTTAAATAATTTAGAGCAACTAGATAGCTATTCACATCGATATAATACAAACCAAAAGTCTGATGGTAAAAATGGAGATGTAGGCTTATCTTATAGAAAAAATTTTAATGGTATTTACCACAATTTAAGCATTGATGCTCAATATTCTTATAACCAATCCGTTGACCCTAACTATTTCTCTCAATATTTTTGGGACGTTCAAAATGTATTGTTTGATGATAGAACCTTAATTCAATTCAATGATGAGCAAATTAAAAATCGTGTAGCAGTCATACAAGCAGATTATGTAAGACCTATAAAAAAAATGAAATTAGAAACTGGGTTAAAGTCAACTTTAAGAAAGGTAGATGGGAAATTATTGGCGAACTTGCAAAATTCATTAGGAGAATGGGAAAATGATGCTCGTTATTCAAATCATGGGTATTTAGAGGAAAGAATTAGTGCTGGTTATGCACAGCTTTCTGGTAAAAATGCGAAATGGGGTTTCCTAACAGGCTTAAGAGCTGAACATACTTACTTGAACGTAGTTCAAATTACTTTAAATCAACAAGATAAAAATCCCTATTTTAGTATTTTCCCAAGCCTTCATGCTTCTAGATACATAAAAGAAAATCAAGAACTTAAATTATCCTATAGCAAAAGAATTAATAGACCTGGGCTAGAAGCACTTAATCCTTTTATTAATTTTCAAGACCCATTCAACTTACGATTTGGGAACCCTAAACTTCGCCCAGAATTTACGCACTCTTTTGAGTTTTCTTACCAAAGACCCATTTCTAAATTATTAATAACTTCATCTATTTACTATCGTTATACTTTGAATAAAATGACACGTTTTAGAACCGTTAATAATGAAGGAATTGCAACTATAACTTTCTTAAACTTAAATGAAGGGCATGATTATGGATTAGAATTTATTATTAAAGGGAGCCCTGTAAAATGGTGGAATGGTATGATTAGTTTTAATGGCTATCAAACGTTTATTAACGGAAATAATGTAGAAAATAGTTTATCTAATAGTGGTTTTTCTTGGAATACACGATTTTTAAGTACTTTAACGCCCTTAAAAAATTGGGAATTTCAAGTTTCTTATAATTATGTAGCTCCTATGATTACTATTTTAGGAGAAATGATTCCCATGCATGGATTGGATATTGCAGCAAAAACTGATTTATTGAAGAAAAGACTTTCATTAAGTTTAAGAGTTTCTGATATTTTTGACACTCGTCAATTTGGGGTAAGAATTTATAATTCCAACATTACACAAACTTTTGTTAGAAAAAGAGAAACTAGAATAGCATTTTTAACAGCTACTTGGAAATTTGGTTCAGAGAAAGCTCAAATAAATCCTAAAAAACGTAGAGATGAACAAAACTTTGACCGAGATAGCGATCCTGGTATGTAATAGAAAATTAACAAATAACTTTTTGTTATTCAATAAATTTTTATTTTTGCAACATGAAATACCCTAAAATATTTTTTAACAATCATTATATTGAATTTGGAAACGATTTAAGTTTTAAAGATTATAAAACCGAATTATTAAAAGAATTTTTAGAAAAACCCAATCATAATCTCCAATTTCAAGTTGATGACCAA
>CAZBPK010000028.1:0-3767 GCA_964493765.1 uncultured Bacteroidia bacterium
AAATTTTTAAAATAAAAAAGTCAATCAAGTGATTGACTTTTTTATTTTAAAAATTTCTGAATTAGCAACAAAAAGAATAAATTTTATTTTTTATATGTAGTTTTGAAAATTTTCTGTAATTTTGTTTTAAAACTTTAAAGTAAATGGAATTAGTTTATGTTAAACCTAATTTGGTTATAGAACCATTAATAATGCGTTGGTATGCTTGGTCTCATTTAATTTCTCCCGGAACTGCTGCAATGAATATTGTTCATAGGCATATTGAAATCATGAATTCTTATTTAGAATCACCCGAAAGCCACCAAGAAGCTGTTAAAGACCCTAAAATGTTAGGGGGTCCCTTTATGGATTATTCTACTACCAGAACTGATGAAATTCAACAACTCCTTGAAGATACTTTTGAAAAACAAAATGATTTAATTGATTTTTGCTTTGCAATTCGTAAGTTAGATGATATTTTGAAAAAGAATGCTAAAGGTTATTCATTAGAACAATTATACGATAAAGTTCCCGATATTTTAAAAGGATATATTGAGCTTTTTTACGACTTGAATCATCAACCTTCTTTTAGACTTATTGAAGAGTTACTTTATTTGAGTAATTTTTATAAGCCTGAACTACAATCTATTGCATTATGGATAACCGAAAATGATTCTAGACCTTTTGTGTTGAGTACTCCTAGATTAAATGAACCCAATGTATTACACCTACCTATACCGTTTCATAGTGAAAAAATTGATATTTTAAGTAAAATGAAGTTTAAACCTCAACCTTATGAGGATATTAAAAAATTATTTGCTATAACAACTGAACAGGAACCCTTATTTAAATCTTTTTTTACCACAGAACCTCCAAGAAAATATCAAAAGTACGAAGGTGACAAAGTTAGAATGCGTTATTTTGGTCATGCCTGTATTTTAGTAGAAACCAAAGAAGTTAGTATTTTAATAGATCCATTAATAAGTTATTACGGGTATCCCTCAAAAGTTGAGCATTTTTCTGATTTTGATTTACCTGATACCATAGATTATGTTTTAATCAGTCATAATCATCAAGACCATATTCTTTTAGAAACTCTTCTGCCCTTGCGTCATAGAATTAAAAATATTATTGTGCCTCGTTCCGGCGGTGGAGAACTTCAAGATCCTAAATTAAAATTAATGTTTCAAAAAATTGGTTTTAAAAAAGTATGGGATATTGATGAATTTGAAAAAATTGAATATGAAGATTGTACTATTACAGGATTGCCTTTTACCGGTGAACATTGCGATATTGATATCCGCGCTAAAATGTGCTTCCATGTTCAATTAGGTAAATTTTCGCTATTATTTGGTGCAGATTCAAGAGTATTAGAAAAAAGAATCTATGAAAAAGTTCAGCCAATTATTGGTAATGTTGATGTTATCTTTTTAGGAATGGAATGTGACGGTGCTCCTCTTACTTGGTTATACGGACCTTTACTTCTTTCGGAAATCTCTAATGAAAATGACCAGTCTAGAAGATTAAGCGGTTGTGATTTTGAAAGAGGAATGCATTTAGTAAATACTTTTAATCCTTTAGAAGTATATGTTTATGCCATGGGGCAAGAGCCTTGGTGCGAATTTATAAGCAGTTTAAAATATACATCAGAATCCAATCCTATTGTACAATCCAATAAATTAGTGCAAGAATGTAAAGCTAGAGGATTGGTTGCTGAAAGACTCTTCGGAGAAAAAGAAATTTTATATTCCAAAAAAATATAAATTTCTTAACTTTTATAGAGTAACCCAAAATATCATTCTTTTGTTTTGAATGATATTTTGGGTTACGGCTTGATGGTCTTAATTGAATTAGAAACAAAAAAATCTCATTGATATTCAATCCGATAAAAATTTGAGAAAAAGAGAATAATTATTTACTTTTACAAAGGACAATTTTTTTCTCATGATTCAAATACCATTGACCTAAACTACATTCTAAACATCTTCTTTCTAAACAAAATTTTTTATAAAGCTCAATTGCACCTTGAGACTCTAAAGCATTTTCAATTTTCCAGCCCCAATTTTCCATTTTTTTTATCAATTCAAGATTCTCTTTTTCAGTTTCAGAAAACTCTTCTAAAAAATTTTCTGTATTTTCTTTTTGATAATATTTAGCATAATGCCAATGAAATGGAAAATACCAATTTACTAAAAGTTTAAGACTTTTTTGTTTTCCTATACCAATTTTTACTTTTGAAGTTTTATCAAAAAAAGTATGATTTTGCCAATACTCAGAGACCTTACCAAAGTTTTCAAAATAAATTTTTTGAGGTAGAAGCAAAAGATTACCATGCTCGTGTAACCATGCAATTAATTGAGCCAAAAGAATATGCGGATAACTATGAAAACGTGTTTTAAAATTTATAAATTGAGGATTGATTTCCTTCAATGTATATTTGACTTTTAGATAATTCCAAAGTTCTTTTAACTTCTGAAAATATGAATCTTCGTAATTTCCATTTAAAAATCCTGCGATTCCAAACGAAATGGCTTCTTTTTCCAATATTTCAGTGCATTCAAAAAAATACTGAGGATTTAATTTTTCCGAAATTTCCAAAAACAATTCCGAATGATAAGGATCACCAAAGGCTTTCCAAAGTAATTTCCAACTAATCATTTCCAAATCTAAACTCTTGTAAGTAGATACTTTATTTTCTAATCTTTCCATTGCTTTTTGAATTAGTAAATTTTTTTGTAATGCAGTTGGAAATTGAGATATAAAAGGTTTACATGGAATTTCTTGTTGCTCCAGAATTTCCAATTTATAAATAACTTCTTGAAAAATAAAAGGTTTTAAAACTAAAATAGGTATTTCCCAACCGTTAGCATTGATAATTTTTTGGTTTTGAACATGTTCATAACAAACCAATAATATCACGTTATTAAATTCAGGATTTTTATGATGTTGATGAGCATACCAATTTTGTGAATGGGTTTCAATTTCAATACTTCCATTCCATTGAATTTGTTGAATTTCAATTACAGCTTCTTGAAAATCAGGTCCTTGACCAAAGTTGTATTTTCCTTTTTTTATAATTTTAATAACCTCATTTTGAGTGGTTTGCAAATTAGAAAATTCAAATAGCAAATGATTCCAAACTAAATGTAAAAATTTTTCAGGCATTTTCATAACACAAATTTGAAGCGTATGAATTCTATTCCAATGGAAAAAAATGAGATTGGGTAACAACCATCATGCTTTGAAATCAAAAAACTTAATAGTTTTTTTGATTGGTATTAGGGCGAGAACCATCGTGGACAGTCTATAAAATATAATCAATGGCAAGAAGTGCGTGAGGGATGCAGAGGGCACAAAGTGGCACTGCCTTTGGCTGCGAATTATTGAGCAGCCAAAGGATTGCCGAAGCGAACAGCGAAGCCCGAAGCAGCCCGACCCGCAGCAAAGCAAGGGACACGCCCAAATTATCCATAATTTTATAAGTATTCCCAAAATTTTGTAAGATTTTTTGTATTTTTGGCATAAAAACTATCTTATGAAAAAGATTTTTTTTATTTTTAATCTGTTAATCATTTTAGGAAGTTGTACAAATTCAAAGATCATGAAATATCAATATTACGATGGATCAGGGAACCAATATAAATTTGAAAATCAGGTAATTGAATATATTCCTATATTACCTTCTGAAAGTTCTTCGGGTATATACTCTGGGGGTAAACCCTTTAAAAAAACACTCAATAAAGAAGAATGGTCAAAAATGGAAGAGTTGTTTGCACAAGCCCTAAAAA
>CAZBPK010000029.1:0-20000 GCA_964493765.1 uncultured Bacteroidia bacterium
CAGATGTGTATAAGATACAAAATTTAAACGCGAAAAAAACTATACATTTGTAATCTAAATATTAAATGAAAAATAAAATCCTAAAGTTTAAGAATACACAAAAAAGTGACTTTTCAACCGTATTAAAACAAAGAGTCCATCAATATTTTGAAGAAAATAAGATTAACCCAAATGCTAATTTGGCAATGTATATCAAAACAATTTTTTTATTAACTCTTTGGTTTACATTTTATTACTTAATAATTTCAAATTCATTAGGTTATCCATTAACCTATTTGGTGTGGGCGGCTATGGGATTTATAATTGCCTTAGTAACAATGAATATTGGTCATGATGCAATTCATGGTGCATATACCAAAAATCCCTATTTAAGTTTTTTATTAGAACAAACTTTTAATTTGAATGGAGCCAGTGCCTATATGTGGAAATCTATGCATAATATAGCACATCATACCTATACAAATATACATGGTTATGATGAAGATATTTCGCCTATTCCTGTAATTCGTCTTTCTCCAAGTGCAGAACTCAAACCAATTCATAAATATCAATATATTTATGCGTTCTTTTTCTATTTTCTTGGGACATTTACATGGGTATTTATTAAAGATTATGTAAAGTTTTTTAAAAATGAAGTGGGAAATTACACCCAGAAGCAACATCCCAAATCAGAGTTTTTCTTTTTGTTTTTTTACAAATTTATTTACTATAGTTTGTTTATTATTATTCCCATAATTTTCACAGAACAACCATGGTACTTAACATTTTTAGGATTTATGATTATGCATTTAGTATCTGGATTTTATTTAGCCATTGTATTTATGTTGGCACATGCTGTAGATGAAGTATCATTACCTAAAGCCGCAGAATCTGGGAATATAGAAACCGACTGGTTCACCCATCAATTATACACAACTGCAAATTTTGCAGCGGGGTGCCCAATAACCGCTTTTTTTACTGGTGGCTTAAATCAACAAATTGAACATCATCTTTTTCCTAATATTTGTAGTATCCATTATCCCAAGCTTGCAAAAATTATAGAATCTACAGCAAATGAATACAACATTCCTTATCACAACGCAAATTCTTTTTTCCAAGCTTTAAATTCTCATATTGTATTTTTGAAGAAAATGGGTAAAAAGTAAATGAAAACAAAAGTATAAGACTGACAATAAAAATTAAGGAATAAGAAGGGAGCAAAATGGATCCCTTTTTATTCCTAAGTTATTTGAGTGAAGTATAATATAAAAAAAAATGTCTAAATCTATAATTTGATAGGGTTAAAGTAATTAATTTAAAATTCTTCGGTATAATTCTATGTGAGATTCAATAAAGTTGGGTAGGTCAGCATCAAAATAAGCTGCTTCACCGATTGTTTCAGTATTTTTGGATTGTTCAACCGCAGGATCACTAATAATAACAGCATCAGCCATAGATAAACATCTTTGGTGAAAAGCGGAAAAAGAAGGCTCTTGCATTTGCTCTAACAACTCTTTTGAAACCCCTTCCAATTTTACTTTATCTGCAAAATTTTCAGACATTTTGATATTTCCAGTATCATTATTATAAACAGTATAAACAATTTTACTATCTTTAAAAACGGGGTCCTCTTTGTAATGAGTTTTTATATAAAGAGGAATCAAAGAAGCCATCCAATCATGGCAATGAATAATATTAGGAGACCAATTTAATTTTTTGATAGTTTCTAAAATACCTTTGCAGAAGAAAATGGCTCTTTCATCATTATCACTAAAATATTCATCTTCTTCATTTTTAAAAATACACTTTCTTTTAAAATAATCCTCATTGTCAAGGAAATAAACTTGTAATCTCGCATTAGGAATAGAAGCTACTTTAATGGTTAAAGGTTTTTCTTCACTTCCTACTTTGATGTTAATTCCTGATAATTTAATAACTTCATGAAGGCGATTTTTTCTTTCATTAATTACTCCAAATTTTGGCATAAAGATTCTAATTTCATGACCTTTTTTTTGGAGTCCTTGTGGTAACATTGAAATGACATCAGCGGCGGATGTAATTTTTAGAAACGGATCAATTTCGTTGGTAACAATGAGAATTTTTAATTTATCCATGGTGTGTGTGATGTTGATTTTTTCTTTGAGGCTACAAAATTAACAAATTTTATTGCAAAAATCAAGTTTTATTTTTTTAAATTGCCGCCGTTTTTTGAGTTTTAAATTCAACTTATTATAAATCAAATTTTTATGATTTGGCATCCATTTAATCAATATCATTTCAATTCAGAGTTTCCTGAAATTTCTTCAGGGAAAGGAGTTTATTTGTATGACTATAAGGAAAAACCTATTCTTGATGCAATTTCATCATGGTGGGTCAATTTACATGGTCATGCAAATCCTATCATTGCTAAAGCAATCTATGAACAAGCCTTAAAATTAGAGCAGGTTATTTTTGCTAATTTTACCCACGAACCTGCAGAACAACTTGCTAAAAATTTATTGCCTTTGCTACCCGGGAAAATGGATTATTTATTTTTTTCAGATAATGGTTCTACCTCTACAGAAGTAGCTATAAAAATGGCTATACAATATTTTCATAATCAGGGAATTCAAAAAAATAAAATAATAGCATTTGAAAATGCATATCATGGAGATACTTTCGGAGCTATGTCTGTTTCAGGTAGAGGGATTTTCAATATTCCTTTTTTTGATATGCTTTTTGAAGTAATTTTTATTCCTATTCCAACCCTAGAAAATATAGAAGAAATATTAGAAACTTGTAATAAAATATGTAAAAAACAAGAGGTTGCGGCCATCATTTTAGAACCTTTGGTTCAAGGAGCTGGAGGTATGAATATGTATGAAGCAAGATACTTAGACGAAATCTTAACACTCATCAAAAAAAATGATATACTGTTTATTGCTGATGAAGTAATGACTGGTTTCGGCAGAACGGGTACTTTATTTGCCTCTAATCAATTACAACAAAAACCAGATATTATTTGTTTATCCAAAGGAATTACTGGAGGATTTTTGCCTCTCGGCGTAACTGCTTGTAAATCATATATTTTTGAAGCCTTTAAAAGTTCTGTATTTACAAAAACATTTTTTCATGGCCATTCATATACTGCCAATCCATTAGCTTGTGCCGCTGCTAACGCTTCTTTAACTCTAACTACTTCCTTAGAAACTCAGCAAGCATTAGAATTAATTGAAAATCAACATATTAATTTTTCTTCTGTGGTTCAAAATCACTCCAAATTAAAAAATATAAGACATTTAGGTACTATTTGGGCTGCGGAAATTGAAGATAAGCAAAGCCATTATGAAAATCCTATGAGCTATGTTTGGGCAAAAAAAGCTATACAAAAAGGTGTTTTACTGAGACCTCTTGGTAATACTCTTTATATTTTACCACCTTATTGTATAACCAAAGATGAGCTCAATAAAGTTTATGAAGTAATTTTAGAAATTTTGGAAGATTAATAAAATTAATCAATCAAAAATTGAATGAATTTTTCAAGGTTAATGTTAAACAAAAAAGATTTTTCTTATTAAATTGCATCAAAATTCTACACTGATGAGAAAACAACTCATTCAACTTATTAAAGGGAAATACGATAATAAACAAGCCGCTGTTATTCAAATTATTACGATTAACATTATCTTGTTTACTATTTTTGTATTAACAACATTTTTCTTTTTTCTCTTTAATGAACTTTCCACTGTTGAAAATTTTTTCAAGTATTTTTACCTTCCATCAAATTTTAATGAATTTTTATATCAACCTTGGTCAATTCTAAGTTTTCAATTCTTACATTCCTTAAAAAATCCGTTTCATATAGTTTTTAATTTATTATGGCTTTATTGGTTTGGAAGGACATTTAATTTTTATTTTGGAAATCAAAGGGTTTGGTTTTTATACTTGTTGGGAGGAATTTTGGGGGGAATTTTGTTTATGGTTTCTTACAATATTTTTCCAGTTTTTAAAGGATACCAGACCTATTTAATTGAAGCATCTGCTGGAGTAACAGCGATTGTAATAGCATTAGCTACATACATGCCTAATTTTGAGGTATTCACCATATTCGGTCCTATTAAATTAAAATGGATTGCATTTATTACTTTAATTATGGATTTTGCTATGGCTCCAAGTGGTTTAAATTCTGGTGGGCATATAGCCCATCTTGGTGGTGCACTTATGGGTTTTTTATATATGTATTTCTACCAAAAAGATAAAGATTTTGCTTTGTTTTTTGTAAATTTATTTGAAAAAAAATCCTATAAACCCAACATGAAAATTATTAATTTGGAAGAAACTCAAAAGAAATCAGAAAATTCCAAAAAGTCCGTTAAACCCTCTCAACAAGAAATAGATAGAATATTAGATAAAATTGCAGCACAAGGCTATGATAAACTCACCAAAGAAGAAAAGCAAACCCTCTACAACGCCGCAAAAGACTGAAACTCGTTCTTCATTAGGTAGAATATTTAGAAAATCATTACTAATCCTTAACATTTTTACCATTCTACCGATTTTGGTTGCGAATTTAGCTTGGTTTATCCCTCCCAATGATTTTTGGTTACCTTCATTTTTATCTTTAATGACTCCTTGGTTGTTTATACCACCTCTTTTTTGGATGTTTTTTTGGTCATTTTCATTTTTCCCTTATGCAATTATCAATCTGGGTGTTTTACTAATTAATTTTCAATTCTTTTTTAATACTTTTCAGTTTCATTTAACGAGTAAACCTTCTAAAAATGCCATTTCTATAGTAAGTTTTAATGCTGCCGCATTTTATTATCAACCCACTAAAATAGAAGAAGTAGCACAAGAAATCAAAAAATTTGAACCTGATATACTTTGTATTCAAGAATTTTTGAATTATAAACCAAAAGAGTATGATGATGCCATTGAATGCTTCAAAGAAAAGCTCAATCTTAGCCATCATGCTTATATAGAGCTACTACCCAAAACCCAATTTGGCATGGTAATATTTTCTAAATACCCCATTAAAAAATTTAGTCAAGTTTCAGAACCCCAAAAAAAAAATGGAATTATGTATGCAGATATAGAAATGTATGGAAAAACAGTAAGAGTTTATAATATGCATCTTCAATCCTATAATATTGATGACAGCACAAAAAGTGAAATACAAAATTTTGGTGATGCTTGGGCTTTAGCCAAAAAGCTAAGAAGCACATGGCTTGAGCAAGACTTACAACTTCAACGTTATGATTTATCATTAAAAGAAAATAAAAAACCCATTATTGTTTGCACAGATTTAAACAATCCTCCTTATAATACTTTCTACAAAAGAGCAAGGAAAGATTTCCAAGATAGTTTCTTAGCTGCTGGTTGGGGTATGGGTCATACACACGGAAAAGGTTTTTTCTCCTTTAGAATTGATTACCTTTTTGCTTCTTACCACTTTAATATTGAAAGACATTCCATTTTTTATTCCAAACATTCTGACCATTATTTGCTTCATAACTTTATTAGTTTTGATGAAAGCGTTAAAGATTGAAGCTAGAACGCCTGTATAAATAAAAAATCCCTTATTTACTTAAATTTCGTAAATAAGGGTTAAGGTCATTTCAATAGATAGAAGTTATTATTCTACAATTTTCATTTCTTGAATAAGATGATTTGCACCTGCAAACTTGTCAATGATGAATAATACATAGCCAATGTTATTACTAATACAACGTTTGTATTGTTTATCAAAAACCAAATCTCCTGTCATAGCTTCCCAATTCCCGTCATAAGCCAAACCAATTACATGACCTTCACCATTTATTACAGAAGAACCTGAATTTCCACCCGTAATATCATTATCGGTAATAAATGAAACTATTAATTCTCCATTTTTACCGTATCTACCAAAGTCTTTCTTTTTAATTAAATCAATAAGTTTTTGAGGCACATCAAATTCTTCATCTCTTGGTTTGTATTTTTCTAAGATACCTTTAGTTGTAGTGTAATAATAGTATTTTGCTCCATCATAGGGTTCATAATCTATAACTTTGCCATAGGTAATACGAGGAGTCATATTGGCATCTGGATAAAAAAGTTTTTCTGGAGACATTTTTCTTAATCCTTCTATGTATTTACCACGATTTGCAACAGCCGCTGAATTATAAGCTACTGCTTTGCTCATTAAATTTTGTTGATAATGGTCAAAAAATTGAATCACCAAATTAGCAATAGGATCTTTTTCAATAGCTTGTAATGAAGGATTCTCTAAAAATGATTTAAGTTTATCTTCAGAAGCTAAAAATGAATTTTTAAAAGCATTTTCTGAAAATTCTTCTAAAGCTTTATAAGGATCGCCAGAGCTTATAGATTTTAATATTTCAGGGTGGCTATTTTTATCAATGTTTTGGTAATAAAGCCATAACATTTCTGTGAGGAGTCTTTGATCTGTATAAGCATCATAATCTTTGAAATGTGATTCCAGTTTACTTTTTAAATCTGTAACAAAAGGCTTAATGGCATCTTTATCATCAGGTTTAGATTTCATGGTTTGGTACATTCTTGCAACAGAAAGCCCTAAGGAATTGGCGCCAACTCCCATAATTCCTACATTAAAAAATAGAACTTGTTTTACATAATTCTGGTATTCTTTCACTGCTTTATCAATATTAGGAACAGAATTAGCGTATTCCTTACGTGTTGCATCAGCATTTGCCCATTTTAAAAATTTTTCTTCTTCAGATTTTTTATAACTTACTAAATCTAACCTTTTAAGTCCTTCATTTTGACCCAAATAATATTTCCAGCCATTGCTTAAAGAAGCATATTTATCCGCTAATTTAATTCTTACTTCAGACTTTGCGTCCATTTCTTTTTTCATAGTTTCTAATCGTTTAGACATAATTTGAACCAAGGTAGGATTAGAATAGTCCATAGCGAGTTGAATCTGAGAAGCTGTTTGATACCTTTCAGTTCTACCGGGAAAACCAAAAACCATAGCAAAATCATTAGGTTTTAACCCTTTAATGTTAATAGGAAGGAAATGCTTTGGTTTATAGGGAACATTTTTTTCAGAATACTCAGCGGGTTTGTTATCTGGAGAAGCATATACTCTAAACAAAGAAAAGTCACCTGTATGACGTGGCCATACCCAGTTATCTGTATCACCACCAAATTTACCAATAGAAGAAGGAGGAGCACCCACTAATCTAACATCTTTAAAAACTTCATAAATAAAAAGATAGTATTCTCCTCCATTGAACATATCTTTCACTTGTGCCATGTAACGTCCATTTTCTGATGCTGTTTTTTCAATTTCTTTAATGACTTCTTGTTTTTTATCCCCAGCATTTTTTACTTTTTCGGTTACATCTTCCATTTTCAATAAAACAGAAGCCGTGATTTCTGGACAATGTTTCTCTTCACTTTTTTTCATAGCCCAAAATCCGTTGGTCAAGTAGTCATTTTGAACAGAACTATGATATTGAATGCTACTGTAAGCACAGTGATGGTTGGTTAGCATTAATCCTTCATTAGAAATGAATGTACCTGTACAGAACTGTAACCAAACAATAGCATCTTTTAAGCTAGATTTATTGACGTTATAAATGTCATCAGGAGTCAGTTTTAACCCCATTTTTTTCATTTCTTTAAAATTTTTGCCTATTAACATAGGAAGCCACATTCCTTCGTCAGGTGGATTATAAGCTTTGCTTGTAAGAAAAGAAAAAAGCAATAAAGTGGTTATGATATAATTTTTCTTCATTGAAAATAAATATTTTTCTGCAAAATTATGAAAATTCTATTTTTGACCCAAAAATGATTTTAGTCAATTACTTTAAAAACTCAAAAGTTCTTGTAATTTTTTTTCAAATTCGGTTATATTCAAAAATTGTTGTTCTAATTTGGAATTAAAAGGGATAGGCGTATCTAATGAAGCGGAACGCATAACAGGTGCATCTAAATATTGAAATAAATTTTCGGACACCCAAGCAGCTATTTCTGCACCAATACCTCCTGTAAGAGTGTCTTCATGGAGTACTAAGCAACGCCCTGTTTTCTTAACACTTTTGTAAACAGCCTCTTTATCCCAAGGTAATAAAGTTCTTAAATCAATTACCTCTACGTCTAAATCATGAGTTTTGATATACTTTAAAGCCCAAAGAACCCCCATTCCATAAGTAATAATGGTTGCATCATTGCCAGAATTAGCGAATCTTGCTTTTCCTATGGGAGTATTATAATAGCCATTGGGTACCCAACCTTCTAAGCTACGGTATAACAATTTATGCTCAAAATAAATCACGGGATTGGGTTCTAAGAATGCAGAAGTTAGAAGTCCTTTAGCATCTTCGGGAGAAGAAGGATAAACAATTTTTAATCCGGGAACATGAAAAAACCATGCTTCATTACTTTGTGAATGAAAAGGACCAGCAGCAGTACCCGCACCCGTTGGCATTCTTACTACCACTTTCACAGGGTGCCCCCAACGATAATGAGTTTTCGCTAAATTATTGACAATCTGATTAAATCCACAACTTACAAAATCCGCAAATTGCATTTCAACCATTGCTCTATAACCTTCTAAACTTAATCCTAATCCTGAACCTATAATCGCAGATTCGCACAAAGGCGTATTTCTTACCCTCGATTTCCCAAACTCTTCTACAAAACCATTTGTAATTTTAAAAACGCCACCATATTCAGCAATATCTTGACCCATTAAAATGATTTTTTCATCATTTTGCATAGCTTCACGTAAACCCTCTGTTATGGCATCAATAAAACGTTTGTTTTCACCTTTTTCATTGGGAGCTGTTAATGTATAATCTGATTTTGCATAAACATCTTCTAATTCTTCTTGTAAATTGGGGACTAAATCGGGTTCTTGTTCCGTTGCATTCCAGGCTTCTTGAATTTGTAATTTGAATTGATTTCTTGTTTCTTGAATAAATTCTTCAGTAATAACTCCTTCCTGAACCAGAAATTTTTCATAATTTACAACAGGATCTTTGATTGCCCAACCGTCTAAAAGTTCTTTGGGGACATATTTTGTACCAGACGCTTCTTCATGCCCACGCATACGAAATGTCATAGCCTCTAAAATCACAGGACTACGGTGTTTTCGCATTTTTTCTGCTATTTTTTTCACAGTTTTATAAACATGCAAAATATTATTACCATCTACAATATGACCTTCAATTCCATATCCAATGGCTTTATCAATAAAGTTTTTGCATTTAAACTGTTCTGAAGAAGGCGTAGAAAGTCCATAACCATTATTTTCAACCAAAAAAATTACTGGTAAATTCCAAACTGCAGCGGTATTAATAGCTTCATGAAACTCTCCTTCTGATGCACCTCCATCTCCAGAAAAAGCCACGGAAATAAAATCTTCTTGTGATAAATTGGAAGCTAAAGAAGTACCATCTGCTACACTTAACATTGAACCTAAATGAGAAATCATTCCTATCACACGATATTCAGGTGCTCCAAAATGGAATGAACGATCCCTACCTTTTGTAAACCCTGACTTCTTCCCTTGCCATTGACAAAAAAGCTGTTTTAAAGGCATTTTTCTAGAAGTAAATACCCCCAAATTACGATGCAACGGATAAATATAATCTTTTGAACTTAACGCTTCTGTGATACCTACTGCTACAGCTTCTTGTCCAATTCCTGAAAACCATTTACTAATTTTATTTTGACGTAGTAAAATTAGCATCTTTTCTTCAATCATTCTGGGCAAAAGTATAGATTTGTAGAGATGAATAAGTTCTTCATTCGTAATATCGGTTCTATCGTAAACAATAGGGTCGCTGATTTCGTACATATTTGTTGAATAGAATTGCAAATTTAAAAAAAATTAAAGGAATCCATCAAATGGAAAAATAAATGTTTGTAATTTTGGGAAAAAAGTAGAAGGTGATAAAAGCTGTTATAGTTGATGATGAACGTTTAGCGAGAGTAGAACTCCAAAATTTATTAAGTGAAATTTCTGGTATTGAGGTAGTAGGACAAGCTTCTTTTGTAGAGGAAGCCTTAGAAATCATTGAAAAGGAAAAACCCGATTTGTTATTTATAGACATTAACATGCCCGAAAAAACGGGGTTTGAACTCATTGAAGAATTGGTGCAAGTTCCATATTTTATTTTTACAACAGCTTATGACGAATATGCTTTAAAGGCTTTTGAAGTGGGAGCAGTAGATTATTTATTAAAACCCATTCAAATTCAACGTTTAAAAGATGCTATTGATAAAGTAAAAAAATATATTGAGCAAGATAATGGGGATAATTCTAATCAATATTTTTCAATTAATGATAGAATTTTTATTCGTGATAATGATAAATGCTTCTTTGTAAAAGTTATGGATATTAAAAGAATTGTTTCTGAAGGGAATTATGCGAGAATTTTTTTTAAAGACCAGCAAGCATTAGTGCATCGTTCTTTGAATGCTTTGTCAATGAAATTAGACCCAGATTACTTTTTTCGTGCAAATCGGCAAGAGCTTATAAATATTCAATATATTGAGCGTATTGAACCTTATTTCAGTAACACTTTAGTTTTCATTTTAACAGGTAATACCAAAATTGAAGTTTCCCGCAGACAATCTGTTATTTTCAAAGATAAGTTTGGAATTTAAAAAGAAATGCTGATAGGGTTTTATTTTCCACCTCCAAGGGACTTATATAAATTCCATTCTGAAATTTTGAGTTTTTTTCTTTCTTCAATCAGATTAATTTGTGCATTTAGAGCATTTTGTTGTGCTAATAACACTTCTAAGTAATTGGCTTTGCCGGTTTTGAATAAATCTCTTGAAATTTCTACGGCTTCATTAAGTACATCATTTTGCTTTTGCGATAATTGAATAATTTCTTTTTGTTTTTGTATGTAAAAATCTACTGTTGCAATTTCATAATAAGCTTGGTATAAAGTTTTTTGATATTGATAAAATGCTTGGTAAACTTGTGATTTTGAGGATAAAAATTGTGCTTTTAGAGCAGTTCTATTCAAAAAAGGGGTAGTAAAACTAGATAATAAAGTATAAGCTAAAGAAGCTGGAAATATATGCAATAAATCATGACGAAAAGATTGAGAAGCAATAAAACTATTCAAATTCAGCGTTGGGTAAAATGCTTTTTTAGAAGCAATCCATTGAAATTGTGAGGCTTCAAAGATTTTATCAGCTTCTTTGATATCAGGTCTTTGTTGGAGGAATTGCTCAAAATTTCCATTTTTGAAATTCCAAGGAAAATCTTGATTGAGCAATGATTTATCACGGTTAATTATTTGAGGCAAACTGCCACTTAAAAAAAGTATTTGATTTTCAATTTGATTACGTCTTTTTTCAAGTTCATTTTTTAAAATTTGAGTACCAAGAATTTGGGCATTAAATTGGCTTACCGCTAATTCATTTACTCTTCCTGCATCTTTTTGGTATTGAAGAATTTCAATAGCACTTTTTTGTTTTTCATAAGTTTTTTCAGCAATATCAATTTCATAATCTAAACTTAAAAGTTCATAATAAAGCTGGGCAACGGCAAAAATTAATTGAACTTGTACCCACTTTTGAGCTTCCTCAGAAGCTAATAGTTGAGCATAAGCAGCTTTTTTATAATTTTTGAGTTTTCCCCAAATATCAATTTCCCATTGCGATTGAAAGCCTATAAAAAAATCGGGTAAATGAGTAGGAACAATTTTACCGGGTTCAATAAATGTAGAAATATTGCCTGCACCGTCCATAGTGTAAAGGCCAAATTTTCTTAATGCAAAAGATGTGTTTTGGTCTAATTTGGGATAAAGCAAACCTTTTGCGGCTAGAAATTGGCTTCTAAAAGTTTCTATTCTTTGAATAGCAATTTGTAAATCAAAATTATTTTTTAAAGTGTTATCAATGAGTGAATTCAGGTAGCTATCATTGGAAAATTGTTTATAAGAAAGTTGCCCTATGTTTTGAGAAGAATCTTTTGTAAATGGAGTTTGATTATCAAAACGGGATTTTTGAAACGTAAAGTGGGTTTTAAGGGTACAACTATAAGTAAAAATGAGGAGAAAAAGAAATGAAAGTTTTAGGTAAGCGTGAGGGATGCGAAGGGGCCGAAGTGGCATTTCCTTGGGTTGGGAAGTATGAGCAACCCAAGGATTGCTGAAACGAAGTGAAACCCGTAGCAGCCCGACCCGAACATAAGTGAGGGACACGCCCATATCTATCAACTTTATAAACAAATTTTTCATGATTTTAATAGTCTTTTTTACTTTTTGAAGTTTTTTTTGCAAAGATTAAATATAAACTGGGAATAAAAATTACACCGATGATGGTTCCTATGGTCATACCACCAGCAGAAGCTGAACCAATGGTTCGGTTACCAATAGCCCCCGCCCCAGAAGCAATCATTAAAGGAATTAAACCCGCAACAAAGGCAAAAGACGTCATTAAAATAGGTCTTAACCTTGCAACGGCAGCGTCTATCACTGCATGATAGGGTGTTAATCCTTGACTTTGTTTTAAAACAGCATACTCAATAATTAAAATAGCATTTTTTCCTAAAATTCCAAATAACATAATTAAAGAAACCTGTGCGTAAATATTGTTTTGAAGCCCAAAAACCCATAAAAATAAGAAGGCACCAAAAACACCAAAGGGCAAAGATAAAAGCACGGGGAAGGGTAATTTGAAACTTTCGTATTGAGCAGAGAGTAATAAATAGACAAAAAGTAAGGAAATTAAGTAAATGAAAATGGCTTTATTACCGGCGTTGGCTTCATCACGAGTTGCTCCTGCCCAATCGTAAGAATAACCTTTGGGCAAATGTTTTTGAGCGGTTTCTTTGATTGCGTTAATGGCATCGCCAGAACTGTAACCTTTTGCTGGCTGCCCATTGACCATTGCCGATAAATACATGTTATATCTAGTAATTTGCTCAGGTCCAAAGACTTTTTTCAGGGTAACAAACGAAGAAAAAGGTACCATAGCTCCTTCGTTGTTTTTGATAGAAAGTTTTAGAATGTCTTCGGGTTTGGTTCTATATTCAGGAGCTGCTTGAACCATTACACGATATAATTGACCAAAACGAATAAAATTGGTGGCGTATTCACTACCAATAAGAGTTTGTAGGGTGCCCATGGCGTCATTAGCACTCACTCCGCTCTTTGCTGCTTTGTCATAATCTAATTGAACTAAATATTGCGGGAAATTAGGTTCATAGGTAGTAAAAGCATTACTGATTTCAGGTCTTTGATTGAGTTTTTTGATAAAATCATCGGTAATTTGTTTGAATTTTGCAAAATCATTAGAGCCAGTTTGGTCTAAAAGTCTTAATTCAAACCCACTAGAATTACCAAAACCGGGAACGGGAGGCGGTCTAAAAAATTCAATTTGAGCATCTTTAATATAAGAAGTTTGTTGTTCTAATTTTTCAATGACCTTTTTATCGGTTTCATTTCTTTGGTTCCAATGTTTTAAGGAAATTAAATTCATACCGTAAATTGCTCCAACACCTTCGGATAAAATGCTATAACCAGCCATAGAGGAAACAGAGTTTACTGCATCAATTTTAGAGGCAATTTTTTGAACTTCATCAGCAACTTGCTCTGTTCTTTCTAGGGTAGCACCTGAGGGGGTAGTGATATTGGCATAAATGGTTCCTTGGTCTTCTTCAGGGATAAAACCAGAAGGAATAAAATTGGAAAGTATATAAATCAATATGGAAAAAGCAACTAAAGTTCCGATAGTTAATTTAAAGTTACGTACAATGGAGCGGAGTAAAATTTGGTATCTTATAGAGAGGTTGTCATACCAAAGATTAAATTTCTCAAAGAATTTGGAAAGCCAAGAGTTAGATTTTGGGTGAGCATAATCATGGGTATGTTCTTTTAAAAGTATTACACAAAGAGCGGGCGTTAAGGTCAAAGCAGTAACACCAGATAAAACAATTGCAACTACCATGGTTACAGAAAATTGTTTAAAGAAGATACCCGCAGAACCAGGAATAAAGGAAACAGGAATAAATACAGCAGACATGACCAATGTGATGGCAATAATAGCACCGCTAATTTCTTTTACAGTTTGTTCAGTTGCTTTTAAAGGAGGAATTTTTTGGGATTGCATTTTTTCATGAACCGCTTCTACCACAACAATTGCATTATCTACCACAATTCCAATGGCTAAAACTAATGCAAAAAGTGTTATTAAGTTGAGTGAAAACCCGAAAACTTGTAAAAAGAAAAAAGTACCAATCAAAGAAACAGGAACGGTTAAAGCGGGAATTAAAGTAGAACGCCAATCTTGTAAAAAAATAAATACTACCAAAGAAACCAAAATAAATGCTTCTACTAAGGTTTTAATGACTTCATCAATAGCAGCCTCTAAAAATAAAGATACATCGTAACTAAGAGTATAACGAACACCAGGGGGGAATTTTTTTTGAAGCTCTTCCATTTTTAATTTGATATTGGAAATCACTTGCTTGGCGTTACTACCGGGTCTTTGTTTTAATAAAATAGCAGCAGAAGGTTTCCCATTTTCTTTACAAGTTACATCATATTCTTGAGAATCAAACTCTACATCAGCTATATCTTTGATTTTCAAGAGTTCTCCATCTTTTGTACTTTTGATGACAATGTTTTCGTAATCCTTTTTGGTATTAAACTTACCAGTATATTTTAAAACATATTGAAGATCCTGAGCTTTTTTTCCAGAACTTTCACCGAGCTTACCAGGAGCGGCTTCTATGTTTTGGTTTTTTAAGGAACTGATAATATCATCTGTTGAAACTCCATACATTTTGAGTTTATCAGGTTTTAACCAAATTCTCATGGCGTATTCCCTAGAACCCAAAATATCCGCAAACCCTACCCCATCAATTCTTTTCAGTTCGTTAATAATGTTTATATCTGTATAATTGAAAAGAAATTTTTCATCTAAGGAAGGATCATCACTAAGTACGTTGATATACAACAACATACTATTTTGAACTTTTTCTACAATTACCCCTGCTTTGGTAACTTCTTCAGGTAATTCATCTACAACTGAAGAAACACGATTTTGAACATTTACAGCTGCTAAATCAGGATTGGTTCCGTTTTTAAATATGATTTGAATAACTGAAGTTCCATCATTTCCTGAAACCGAAGTGATGTATTCCATACCGGGCACTCCATTGATGGCTCTCTCTAAAGTGGTAACAACCGCTTTTACGCAAGTTTCTGAATTCGCACCTGTATATTTGGTGGTTACGTTTACTTCTGGTGGTGCAATGTCTGGATATTGAGTTATGGGTAATTGAGTTAAAGCTAAAAGACCTAGCAAAGTAATCATGATAGAAATCACCGAAGATAAAATCGGGCGTTTAATTAAATCCACTAACATATCAATTTTGGGAGGTCAAAAGTTTTTCAAATGGAATTATACTGAATTTAATTTTTTCACCATTGCTCACTAATTGTAATCCTTCATACAAAATTTTAGAAGGTAATTTTTGTTCTTTATTCACGATATAAAAATGAGGAATACGAAATTTATATTCCAAAGGCACTTGCTGCAAAGAACTATCAGACTTTACTTCATAAATAAAAACTTTATCTTGAATTTCAAAAGTTGATTTTTGAGGAACTAAATAAACATTTTTTAATTTTCTTGCTAAAATCACTTTTCCATTAGAACCGTGCTTTAAAATAGCTTGAGGATTTTTGAACTTTGCTCTAAAAGATATATTAGATGTAGATAAGTCTATTTCACTTTCAATGGTTTCTATAACGCCATATTCAGGGAAATAACTTCCATCCACTAACTTTAATTTGACGGTTTTTTTTTCTTCATCTTCATTGTTTTTGATGTAGGCTAGGTATTCCTGTTCAGATAAATTAAAATAAGCGTAGCATTCATTGGAATTGGAAAGTGTAGTTAATACGGTGGATTCTTCTACTAAACTACCTACTTTATAAGGAATTCTATTCACAACACCATCAAAAGGAGCTTTAATTTCACAAAATGATAATTGAATAGCAACTTGCTCTTTTTGTGCTAAATACTCTTCTACCTTAGCTTTTAAGGCATCTACTTTAGCTTGTGCAATTTCTAATTCAGGTTTTGAAATAATGTTCTTATCAAACAAAACCTTGGAATTCATTAATTCTACTTCAGCAGATTTTAATTCTGCTAGAGCACTTTTATAAGAAGCTTCAGCTTTTTGATACTCTTTCTGTAATTCTCTGCTATTTAAACTAAACAAAACCTGACCTTGTCTTACATATTGTCCTTCATCAATATAAAGTTTTTCAATAAAACCTTTAATCTTGGTTCTGATTTCTACTCTTTGTGAAGCAATAATTTCAGCCACATATTCGGTCTCGTAAACTGTATCTTTTAAAGTAGGGGCATATACCAAAAATTCGTTTTTGATTTGTTGTGTTTCCTCCTGTTTACATGAAATAAAAAAAACTGATAATAAAATCAGAACTATTAGACGCATTTTAGTCATTAGTGCAAAAATATATTATGATTTTGGATATTACAAAATCTTAATGAATTTTTAGAAAATTAGTTCAATAAAGACTAAAAATTCTATAATAAGTTAATAAAAAAAGCTGCCTTTCAAAAAGACAGCTTTTTTTATTAGGATTTTTAAATTAATGAGTTACAATCATTTTTAAGGTAGCACTTTCTTCACCCGCACTTAAAGTATAGGTATAAATTCCATTAGAAAGTTCTTGAGTAGAAATTTGCACCTGATGATTACCTGCAACCATATTGCCTAACTCTTTTACTTCTACTACTCTTCCCATAATATCACGAACCGTAATAGTTACATTTTTGTTAGTATTTAACGTAAAAGGAATTATTGCTGTTTGGTTTGCAGGATTAGGATAAGATTGACCTAATGAAAAACTATTGTATTCAGCTTTTTGACTAGAAGTAAAAGGATTCGCTAATATTAAACGAATACCAAAATCCTCCTCATCTAAAGAACGATATGGTGCCCAAATACCACCAATAGTTTCATACATTCTCCTAGAAATATGAGCAGAATTATCTGTTAATAATGGAGTTCTAATAGAGTCCACTAAGATTAATTGGAAAGATACATAAACACCGTCACCTTGGTTACTCAATGTAATAGGAGTAGATAAGTTGGCTCTATTATAAATAGGCTGACCTGTATTAAAATCAATTTGTACTTGATTAGGTTGAACGGTAACGGTTTCAATTAAATTGAAGTTTTTATCATAGAATTTAGCAATAAAACCATTTTGGTTATTTACATTAGCCCCCTGTAAAGGAACTAAACCAAAAGAAGCGGCATTTACCTGAGCGGGATAGAAAGGAGGCTCAAAATATGCCCCTGCATCTAATGTAATAATACCATCACCATTATTGGGGTCAAAATTATTATCATCATAAGCTAAAGTAATTTCTTGATTAGGGATAGGGTCAATAACATCAACGGAAGTAATCATTGTATTATTTGCAGCATATTCACCATTGTATAAAGCTCTAATTTGAATTCTATAAGCAAAAGGACCCGCTGTAGTTGGGTTAACAGGTTTAGTAAAATTAATCACACGAACTTCTCCAGGAGCAATAGGATTTTGAGCTGCATTAATTAATACAGTATCTCTCATTTGAACTGTGAAATTTTGATTCAAATAAGAGCCTACTATCATCACAGTGCCTGTATCAATAGGAGAAGTACCCGTATTTCTTATTGCAGCCTGTACGTTAAAAGGTGTATTTCTCATTGCAAAAATTCCCCCGTTCTGCGGATTATGCACCCACTCAGCAGCAGCATCAATTACACTAAAAGTAATTTGATCTGGATAATCAATAAAATAACATTGATTAGCGGGGTATTCATTACCTGGTAAACTAAAACCTACTGAACCAGTAATATTTTCCATACCACGAGTCATAAAATTGATGCCAGGTTGAGTATAACTTGAATGAACAGGACCCGTACAACTTTGATAGTTCAAGGTAATGGAGCTATCTGCACGGTTTAATATCACTTGAAAATTATTAGAACCTCTATAATGCCCAGGCGTTTCATCCGTCCAATATGGTACACCAATAAACGAAATCACACAACTGTCTCCCATGGTTTGGTATCTTACTTCTGCACCAGGAACGGGATTTCCGTCTTTATCTGTAAAGGTTAAATCGCTTAATAAAGCCGCAATATAATTATTTACCCCACCTGGAGTTGGCTGAGTAATAAAACCACCGCTTCCTGAAGCAATATTCCCTCCTGAACCAAAAGAAATGTATCCATTTGATCCTACATAAAACTGATTAAAGTTTAACCAGTAATAAGTAAAATTAAATCCAATCGGAAAGGGTCCTACGAAATTGTCATCGCCTAAACCAGTAACTAAAGTTCCTGTATTAGAAATATCTACCCACTGCATGGGTCTGCCATTAGGATCAGCTTGAGAATACCAAGTATACCCAAAAGCATCATTTCCACTCGTCTGTGCATTGATCGTAAAAGAAAATGCAACTAATAAGCAAATACTGAAAATTAGATTTTTTGCCATAATTGTTTGATTATTTTTAAGTGTGCAAATATAGAACAATTTTTATTTTTCACAAAAATTTTACTCTTGAATGAATAAAAATTTATTTCGAACTGAATATTTTGAGCCCCCAAAAGGTCAATCCACCATTAATTAATAAAATTTCAAATCCCATTTTATACCCTATCCATTTTTCTATATTAAAATATACAATCATACTGATGATTGGTGCCAAAATGCTGACCCCCATTGCATATAGGTCCTTCACCTTTCTATTAGAAAATAAGCCAAACGCATACAAACCTAATAAAGGACCATAAGAAAAGCCTGCCAAAGTTAAAACTATAGAAATAATACTCATTTGCGTTTGAGAGTAATTCTCTATGTAAAACGTGCATATAATGGCTGAATAAAAAAGAATAGCGATAGCTTTAAAAACTTTATTTTTTGTTTCTACGGATTTTTGTTCTTGAAAATTTTTGATTTTTAAAACATCAATACAAAAAGAAGTCGTTAAAGCGGCTAATGCACTATCTGAGGTGGCATAAGTTGCGGCGATTACACCCATTAAAAATAAGAAAAAAACAATTCCAGAAAAATGATACTGTATTAATTCTGGAACTAAAAAATCTGATTTTTCAGGTATAACTACATGATTAGCATCAACATAAGTATAAAGTAAAGCCCCAAATAACACAAACAAAAAGTTTACAATGAGAATAACCCCACTAAATACTTTCATATTCTTTTGAGCATCACTTAAACTTCTACAAGTTAAATTTTTTTGCATTAAATCTTGGTCAAGACCTGTCATTGTGATTGTAATGAAAACACCGCTCAAAAAATGTTTCAGAAAGAAAGAGGGATTTTTCCAATCCCAATCAAATATTTGTGTATAAGAAGAGTTCCAAAAGGAAATATTCTGATTAGAGTATGATAATTCATAAATTAAAGAAAATGAAACTGTTAAAACAGCTGTTAAAATAAAAACAGTTTGGATTAAGTCCGTATAAATAATAGTTTGGAGACCTCCTTTTACTGTGTATAGATAAATAAAAAAAACAGCAATAGCAGCAGTAACTTCAAAGGGTATAGATAAATGACGAAAAGCCAAATAATCTAAAACTTTGAGCATCAGATAAAAGCGTATCGTTGTACCTAAAAATCTTGAAATCAAAAAGAAAAATGCCCCAGTTAAATAAGTTTTATTTCCAAAACGTTCTTCTAAAAATGAATAAATGGAGGGCAATTTTAATCGGTAATACAAAGGCAATAATAGATAGCTAATAATCCAATAACCAATAACATAGCCTATAACTATCTGGAAATAGGTCATACCTTTTTTCCCAACTTCACCTGGCACCGAAATTAAAGTAACTCCCGAGATAGTTACTCCCACCATTCCAAATGTTACAACAAACCATTTAGAAGATTTGTTGGCTGTAAAAAAAGTATTTAAATCTAAAGAAGATTTACGAGTTGTAAAATAGGCAATTGTAAGAATTAAAACAAAATATAAAAAAATACAAACAA